>NZ_JBFNFI010000002.1:0-170418 GCF_046035495.1 Helcococcus sp. KG196 | reverse complement strand
TTTTAACTGTCAATCTCCCGGGATTATACTTATATGAGTATAGGTAAAGTTCAAAAATTACACAAAAATAGATTAATAGAAATATCTAAAATTATTAAAAAAACGCTTGATATTATACACACTATTGTGTATAATAATGATTGTAAGGAGGGAGTTATGCCGATGAGCTCAAAAGAGATGATTAAACTTCTTAAGAAAAACGGCTTTATTTACGTAAAAAGTGGTCGTGGTTCTCATAGAAAGTTTATGAATCCCGAAACCGGTAAGGTGACTCAAGTTCCGTACCATTCTAAGGAAATACCTAAAGGATTGGAAATGGAAATACTTAAACAAGCAGGGTTGAAATAAACCCTGCACCCTTACAAAAAAAAGGAGAATATTATGTTTTTAACTTACCCAGCACACTTTTATAAACTAAAAAATAAAGATATGTATTTTATATCTTTCCCTGATTTAGGAGCTACACAAGGAAATAGTATAGAAGATTCTATAGAAATGGCACAAGACTACTTAGGGACTTATTTACAAGAATACTATGAAAAAGGAATTGAAATGCCAGTATCATCGGGGATAGATGGATTAGAAATAAATGAAAATATAGAGTTTGCAGAAGAATACGACTTTGAAAAATCGTTCACTTCATTGGTTGGTTTAGATATCGCTGAATACACTAAATTAGCAAAAAAACAAACAGTTAGAAGGAATGTGTCTATTCCCATGTATTTAAATGAGTATGCTAAAAGGGAAAAAATAAATGTTAGCAGATTAATTACTTCTTTACTTGAAGAAAAATTTGAAGAGATTTAAAAAATAAAAAATGAACAACAAACTATGATAATATAGTATTGTAAAAAATATAGACAATTAAATAAATAAGAATTTTTTTAGGCAACCATATTACAACAAACAGATATTATATCTGCGTAAGGTTGTCTTTTTTGTGTTTATTTTTATGAAAGGAGCTGATGAATTGAAGTTAACAATTAAACAAAAACGATTTGCTGATGAATATATCATCAGTGGGAATGCGACAGACGCATATTTGAAAGCTTATCCGGGCACAAAAAAGAAACTACCGCTAGGGATAATTCGTCTAGATTGCTAACAAATGCTAACATTACTTCATATTTAGAACAAAGGGAAAAAGAAATAAATGATAAAGCTATAGCCAAACAAGAAGAAGTCTTAAAAATACTTACTGCTCATGCAAGAAGAGAAACGAAATAATATGGAGTAACTAATTAACTTGCTATATGTGTACATATGTGGAAGCTTAATATGATTGTTTAGTATATATCCATTTCTTAAAATAATTTTATCGTTTAAGTTTTTATTCATTATTACTTAAAAATTAGCTTAGTTTATAAATTATTACACCCAAAACTATTATTCTTCACAAAAAAAGATGATTCTAGTATAATTGATATAGAAAGAGGTTAATATGACATATTTAGACTACGCTGCATCATCATTGAAAAGAAAAGATGTATTGCAGGATTTAATAAATAAAATTGAAGAATATGATGGGAATCCAAGTAGTACTCATTGTTTAGGAAGAAATAGTAATAAATATTTAGAGAAATCTAGAAAAAAAATTGCGAGTTTTATTAATGCTAATCCTAGAGATGTTTATTTTACAAGTGGAGCGAGTGAGTCTAATAATACAATTATAAAAAATTTTGATAAATCCGATATTCAAATTATCAGTACTAAAATTGAACATAAATCTGTATTGGAGTCATTAGAAAATGTGAATGCTGAAGTTATATTAATTGATGCTGAAAAATCTGGAAGAATTAATTTCGAAGAGTTAAAAAATAATATAACTGAAAAGACAAAACTTGTATGTGTTATGTATGTAAATAATGAAACGGGAATAATCCAACCTATTGAAGAAATAGGGGAATATTTAAGAGGTAGAAACATATGGTTTCATGTTGATGCTGTCCAAGCCTTAGGACACATAGATATAGATGTGGATAAAATTAATTGCGATTCTATGAGCTTATCCGGTCATAAATTAGGAGCTATGAATGGATTTGGAGTTTTATATTTAAGAAATAAGGTAAAAAAATTTATTCACGGTGGGAATCAGGAAAACAATCAAAGAGCTGGAACATCTAATTTATTGGCAGCAATTTCTATGGCGAGTTGCATTGAGCCAACTATTTTGGAGAGAGATAGAATATGGAATGTTAAGGAATATTTTATAGAAGAATTAACAAATATTCCATTTGAAATAAATGGAGATCAAAAATATTCTACAAATCATATTGTTAATATATATTTTCCATTTGTTAAAAGTGATTTGTTGTTGACTTATTTGGATATGAATGGTATATATGTTTCATCCGGTTCTGCATGTTTGGCAGGTGCGTTAGAACCTAGTTATGTAATTGAAAATATGTATGATAAAAATAGAGCAAAAAGATCTATTAGATTTAGTTTTGGTTTTTCAAATACTAAAGAAGATATAGACAGAGTTATAAATGTTTTAACTGAGTTTTATGAAAGAAAGAGTGCTAAATGAAAGAAAATAAAGATATTAAAGTTGTAGTAGGAGTTAGTGGTGGTGTTGATTCATCAGTAGCTGCATTATTATTGAAACAACAAGGGTATGATGTAACTGGGGTATTCATGAAGAATTGGGATGATACTGATGATAATGGTTTTTGTACAGCGGAAGAAGACTTTAAGGATGCAATAGCAGTTTGTAATGAAATAGGAATACCTTATTATTCTATAAATTTTGAGGATGAATATTACAATCGTGTATTCTCATATTTTTTAGATGAATATAAAAAAGGTCGTACGCCAAATCCTGATATTATGTGTAATAAAGAAATTAAGTTTAAGGCTTTTTTAGATTTTGCAAAAGATTTAGGTGCTGATTATCTTGCTACAGGCCATTATGCAAGAATAAGAAGAAATGAAGATGGCACGGTAGAGATGTTAAGAGGACTTGATGATAATAAAGATCAAACTTATTTTTTATCACAATTAACTCAAGAGCAAATCAAAGATGTAATGTTTCCAATTGGAGATTTACAAAAGTTCGAAGTAAGAGAAATAGCCAAAAAGTATAATTTAGCAACTGCAACAAAAAAAGATTCTACAGGTATTTGTTTTATTGGAGAAAGAAATTTTAATGAATTTCTTTCCAATTATTTACCTGCAAAACCGGGAAAAATTGTTGATGTTGAAAGCGGAAAGGTTTTAGGGAAACATCAAGGATTAATGTATCACACAATTGGTCAAAGAAAGGGATTGGGTATCGGTGGAGATGGCGAAGCTTGGTTTGTATGCGGTAAAGATTTAGAAAATAATAATTTATTAGTATGTCAAGGAACAAATAATGAAAATTTATTTTCAAATAGACTTTTAGCATCGGGTTTTGTTTCGTCAAATAAAAATTTTCAAAAGAAAGATTTTGAATGTACAGCCAAGTTTAGATATAGACAAAAAGATATAAAAGTAAAAGTTAAATTTTTGGAAGATGATAAATTAGAAATAGTATATGATCACATAAAATCTGTAACACCAGGGCAAGCTGCTGTTTTATATGATGGAGAAGTTTGTCTAGGCTCTGCAATAATTGATGAAGTTTATAGAGATGGTAAGAAATTACAAGTTTAATAAATGTTTTTATTTTTAGTACTTTTTCCTTTTGAATTCAATATTTTTTTGTTTTGGGATTTCATCAAAAAGTTTATAATCATTTGAAGAAAGTTATTTATGTAATTTATGCAATCTTCTCATATTTTCTAAATTTACAAAATAATTTAATAGTGATATATTTAATATATATTATATCATTATTATAAAGGAGAATTTTATGATAGGAATTGATATTTTTAAAATTAAAAGAGTTGAAAAACTTCTTACTAGAGAAAGATTTTTAGATAAGTTTTTTACTGATTCTGAAAAAAAATATTTAGAATCTAAAAATTTAAGTCAAAATAGTATAGCAGGGATTATTGCGGCCAAAGAAGCGGTTACAAAGGCTTTTGGAGTAGGAATTTCTGAAGAGCTAGGTCTATTGGATGTTGAAATTCTTCATAATGAAAAAAATGCTCCTTATGTTAATATTGAAAAATATAAAATTAAGTTATTGATGGATAAAGAAAATATACAAAGTATCAATATTACAATAAGTCATGATGGAGAATATGCTATAGCGGTATGCAAATTGTTGGAAATAAGACATAATAAATTTTCCAATTCAATGCTTCCTGAAAGAAAAGAAAACTCTAATAAATATGATTTTGGTAAAATATTGATAATTGGTGGCTCCAGAGGAATGGTGGGCTCTGTTTATTTAGCATCAGAAGCTGCTTTGAAAGCGGGAGCAGGTTTAGTTTATACTTTAGTTCCTGAATGTGTCGCCGATACGTTAGAATGTAAGACGACGGAGCAGATAATTCTAACTTTAGGAGATAATGGTAAATCATATTTTGGTGATTTTAGAAGAGAAGATTTATTAAATATAATTCAAAATAAATCTGTAGTTGCTATTGGTCCGGGTATGGGAGTTTCAGAGAATTCTAGAAAAATTTTAGAAATAGTATTAAACAATTTTGATGGACCTGTTATAGTTGATGCGGATGCTATAAACATTCTTGCAAAATATCCGGAACTTATAAAAGATAATATATACATAACACCTCATGAAATGGAATTTTCAAGAATATCAGGATATTCCTTAAATGAAATTTTTTATGATAGAGAAGGCTTTATTCATAATTTTTTAGATAGATATGATTTAAATATTTTATTAAAGGGTAAAAACAGTATTGTTGCAGATAGAAATCAGATATATATAAATCAAACAGGAAATAGTGGAATGTCAACAGCAGGAGCTGGAGATGTTTTGACAGGAATTATTGCTGCGTTTTTAGCTAGAGAAAATAGTATTGAAATGTTTAAGTTAGCATGTTTTATTCATGGAATGGCTGGGGATTTAGCCTCAAAAAGATTTGGAAAAACAAGTTTGATAGCTAGAAATATTATTGAATATTTACCATATGCAATAGGAGAAATTGATGGTGATTGATGCAAATGTACTTGAAATTGATTTGGGTATAATAAAAAAAAATGTTGAAATACTAAGGAGTTTATCTAATAAGAAGTTTTTTGCTGTAGTTAAGGCGAATGCATATGGTCTTGGTGCTGTTGAAATTTCAAAATTTATTGAAGATAATGTTGATATGTTTTGTGTTGCGAATATCAATGAAGCAATTGAACTTAGAAAATCGGGAATAAAAAAAGATATTTTAATTTTAGGATATATTCACCCTAAAAATTATAAATATCTTAATGAATATAATATAATTGTAAATATTTATGATTTTGAAATTGCTAAAGAAATGAATAAACTTGGAAAAACTATTAGAGGGCATATTAAAATAGAAACCGGTCATAACAGATTAGGATTTAAGCCTACAGAAGATAATTTTGACATAATTAGACAAATAGATTCTTTAGAAAATATAAATATTGAAGGTATGTTTTCTCATTTATCGAGTGCTGATGAAGCAGACAGAGAATATACTTACTTACAATATGATAAATTTCAAAAAGCAGTAGATGGATTATCTGATATAAATGTTAACTGGATAAAGCATATATCAAATGATGCAGGGCTATTGGCTTATGATGTAAAATATGATGGTTTCAGATCGGGGATTTCACTTTATGGAATGTATCCATCACAATATATGAAAGAAAAATATAATGTTGGAATTGAAAATTCATTTAGATTAATTTCAAGTATTTCATTTATAAAAGAACTTGAAAAAGGTGAAGGAGTTTCATATAATCATACATTTATCGCAGAAAAGAAAATGAAAATAGCAACAGTTTCTATCGGATATGCTGATGGGTATTTTAGAATTGTATCAAATAAGGGATTTGTATTGATTAATGGTAAAAAAGCTAAAATTCTTGGACGAGTGACAATGGATCAATTGATGGTTGATATAAGTGATATTGAAGCTAAATTACATGACGAAGTTGTACTTATCGGAAAATCCGGAGAAGAATATATTTCTCCTGATTTAATAGCTAAGTGGGCTAATACAATTTCTTATGAAATAATGACATCTATTTCTAATAGAGTTTATAGAGTTTATAAAAAATAAGGAGAAAAATTGAAAGTAAAAAGAGGTGATGTATTATATGCTGATTTAAGTCCGGTTGTGGGGTCAGAACAAGGCGGGATTAGACCGGTAGTTATAATACAAAATGATATGGGAAATAAATATAGTCCAACTGTTATTATCGCAGCTATCACTTCTCAACAAAATAAAACTAATTTACCTACACATGTTCAAATTTTGTGTGATATCAATTTACCTAAAAATTCGGTAGTTTTATTGGAACAGATAAGAACTATTGATAAGAAAAGATTGAGAGATAAAGTTGGGAGTTTAGATGGTAAAACTATGAGAAAGATAGATAGGTCACTTATAATATCATTAAATTTGCAGGACTATATGGATTAAAATTTAGGAAAACAATTTATGATTTATTTAATTATTTTTATTACGATTTTAATATTTTTAGTCTACATATTATTTGAAAATGCAAATCCGATGGTAGATACATATATTATAGAAAGAGATTTGCCAAGTTCAATAAAACAATTGAACTTATTACATATTTCAGATTTACATAATTACAAATTTGGTGTTAAACAGTCTAAGATAAAAAAAATAATTAAAAATAATTATGATTTAATTTTCATTACAGGAGATATAATTGATAGAAGATACATAGGGCATGAAAATGCAATGGATTTAATAGATTTACTTAACGGTAATATATTTTTTGTAACAGGTAACCATGAAAAAGGATATAAAGATTTTGACAAGTTAAGAAAGATGATGATCTCAAAAGGAGTGAAAATCTTAGATGATGAAGTCATAAGTTATAAAGGAATTGATATTTTAGGAATAAATGATCCCTCAGAATATATAAGTTTAAATAAAAAAGTTAAGAAAAATACTAGAAAAGAAATTGATGAAAAATTAAGTAGTATAATTAAAAAGTCGAAAAATGATTTTAGAATTTTACTTGTACACAGACCTGAATTTTTTGATATTTATGCTAAATATAATATTAATTTGATTTTTTCAGGACATACTCATGGAGGTCAAGTAAGAATATTTAATAAAGGTGTTTTTTCATCTGGACAAGGATTTTTTGGTAAGTATTGTGGAGGTATTTTTACTAAAAAAGATTCCGTAATGTATAATTCTAGGGGGTTAGGTAATAACTTTCCTTTTGCAAAAAGAGTTTTTAATAGACCGCAGATAATAGAAGTTATAATAAAAAATACAAATAGCAATTAAGCTTGTAGTATTTATACATTTATTGTAGAATAATATATGGACATTTCAAATAATTGGTTTTCATTATGAAAATGGAGGATATAATGGATTTAAAATCTAAAATTAGAGTCATTGAAGGATTTCCTAAAGAAGGGATTAGTTTTAAGGATATTACAACATTATTAAAGGATAAAGACGCTTTTAAGGAAACAGTTGATATGTTATGCGATAAAGTTAAAGATTTAGAATTTGATTATATTGCAGGTATTGAGGCAAGAGGATTTATCTTTGCAGTTCCAATGGCTTATAAATTAAATAAAGGATTTATACCTGTTAGAAAACCTGGTAAATTACCGGGAAAAGTCATTACAAAAGAATACGACTTAGAGTATGGTAAAAATCAGATTGAAATTGATGCGGATGTTTTAAAATCAGGAGATAGAGTATTATTAATTGATGATTTATTAGCAACAGGTGGTACAGCGAAAGCTGCATTAGAAATTATTGAAGAAACAGGAGCAAAGGTGGTTTGTGCTGGCTTTTTAATAGAATTGGAAGATTTAAAAGGAATTGAATTATTTGGGGATTACAATACATTTACTTTAATAAAATATGAACACTAAAATTAAGGAATCAAATTTGATTCCTTTTTTTATAAAAGAGGAATTATGAATTTAAATAATGAAGATAAATTAAAGAAAATTGAATATATAAAAGATAAAATTTCCACAATTGATGAGCAAATTGTAGAGTTAGTTGATGAAAGATTTAATATGGGAGATGTTCTTTTTGAGTATATCTATAAAAATAATATTGACTTGATAGATAAGGAATGTAATCAAATTAATTTTTCTGAGAAAACAATGGAATATGATGAGTATATTACTGAGTTTTTAGATTATTTAACAGATATAAGTGAAAAAAGAAATAATTATATCTTGAAAAAATATAATTCTAAATATGCCTATGTAGGTGAAAAAAGCAATTATGATTTAACAAAATTTATATATGAAAAGTTTTTGGATGAAAAATATTATAGATTTAAACCGGAAGAAAATTTAATTGAAAATTTAATAAAAAGAAAAAATTTCATAGGATTAAATATTGCCTCACCATATAAAACTGAAATTATTAAGTATTTGGATAATGTTACAGATCAAGTTCAAGAAATAAAAGAAGTTAATTTAGTGCAATTTTATAGAAATAGAAAATTTGGATTTAATACTGAGTATTTTGGAATTATTAAACTGTTAAAAAGACACGATATTGAGCTAAAAGATAAAAATGTCTTAATTATAAAAAAAGATGAATCTACTAAAACTATTGAATATGTACTAAAATCATTAAACGCAGGAAATGTGGTTATTCATAATTTAAATAATTCAAATGTAATTAATTTTAAAAATTTTAATATAGTATTTAATCTTACAAAATTTTCGTCTTTAGAAGTAACTCCGGAAATTAATTATAATGATACAAATTTAGATTTTTTAATAGATATTTCAACCAGCACAATTTTTTCTAAATTATATCTTGATGCAAAAAATCATGGAATTAAAGTTATAAATGGCGTATACAAAACAATGTATCAAGAAAAGAAAAGTATTGAGATTTTATCTAGGAAAAGATTTGATGATGAAGAATTTGAAAAAATTGTTACAGAATTTGTAAAATCTAAATTGAATATAGTTCTAGTAGGAATGCCAGGTGCCGGAAAAACAACAATTGGTAAAAAGCTTGCAAAAATTTTAGATAGAAAACATATAGATTTGGATAAAGAATTTGCAAGTGAATATGGAATTAGCCCTTCAAAATATCTTCTTGAAAGAAGTGAAGAGTCATTTAGAGAAAAAGAGTCAGTAGTCGTAAAAAAACTTGCTAATTTAACAAATACAGTTATATCGACAAGTGGAGGCGTTGTTCAAAAATTAGATAATTATTATTATTTAAAAACAAATTCAATTATTTTTAGAATTGATAGAGATTTGGAAAAGCTTTCTACTAAAAATAGACCATTATCATATGGTGGTATAGAAACTTTAATTAAGATGAGAGATGAAAGAGAAGAAAAATATAAATACTTTACTGATTTTGTTGTGAAAAATTATGGTGATTTTAATGGGGTTGCATATTTAATAGCCGAACAATTTAAGGATTTACAATTTTAAAAAATTTAGTGATATATTTTATATACTATAAAATATAAATAGACATTATTTAAAATATTTAATGGCTAATTTATATTTTTTATGTTACATAGTCTAATAATTTGTCCGGCATCATTAGTTCTTAATTGGGAAAGTGAGTTTTCAAAATTTAGTGATATAAATGAGTTACTTGTAATTCATGGAAATAAGGAATCAAGAATTGTGAAAATATCAAATATAAAGGATGAAATAGTAATAACGTCTTATGATTATATAAAGAGAGATATTGATTTATATAAAGAAATAAAATTTGATACGCTTGTTATTGATGAAGCTCAGTATATTAAAAATTATAAAACAAAGGTTTCAAAAACGATTAAACAAATTATTTCAGAATATAAGATAGCTTTTACTGGTACTCCTATAGAAAATACTTTGTTAGAATTATGGTCGATATTTGATTTTCTTATGAGAGGATATTTATTTAAATATGAAAAGTTTTCAAATTTATTTGAAAAGCAAATAGTTTTAAATAATAATGAAAATTCTAAACAAAAATTGAAAGATATGGTAGAGCCTTTTATACTTAGAAGGTTGAAATCAGAAGTTTTGGATGAATTGCCTGAAAAAATAGAAGAAACTTATTATGTTGAGCAATCTGAAGAGGAAAAGAAAATATATTTGTCGAATTTGATGATGGTTAATAAGGCGATATCTTCTAAAGAAGATAATAATAAAATTGAGATTTTAGCTATGCTTACAAAATTAAGGCAAATTTGTATAGATCCAAGATTATTATACGAAAGCGTAACTGATGTTTCTTCTAAAATTAAAGTGTCTATAGAATTGATTCAAAAATCTATAGAAAATAAAGAAAAAGTAATCTTATTTTCTAATTTTACATCTGTTTTAGATTTATTAAGTCAAGAGTTAAATAAAATTAATATAGATTATTATACATTGACAGGCTCTACTAATAAAATTATGAGAAAAAAATTAGTTGATGATTTCCAATCTGATGATACACCTGTATTCTTAATATCTCTAAAAGCTGGCGGCACAGGTCTTAATTTAACAAAAGCAAGTGTTGTAATCCATATTGACCCTTGGTGGAATTTGTCTGCACAAAATCAGGCAACAGATAGAGCATATAGAATTGGTCAGAAAAATGTAGTTCAGGTTTTTAATTTAATAACAAAGGATACAATTGAAGAAAAAATTCAAAAACTACAACTATCGAAGAAAGATTTAAGTGATATATTTATAGAAAATTCAAAGGGTTCATTTGCTAATATGAGCAAAGAAGATTTATTAGAATTATTTAAATATTAAATTATGGAGACAAAAAGCATAATATGCTAATTGTCTCTATTTTTTATTAAATTTTTAAATTTCAATTTTTACTAATACTTGATAGTGGTCGGATGTAAAAATATCATCAAATTTGTCCCTGATAATTTCGCTACTTAAAATTTTAATGGGATTTTGAGTAAACACATAATCAATAGGTTGTCCTTCAATTTCATCACTATAATTGTGAATTGTAAGGGTGTTTTCTTTATTTTTAAAATGATTAAAGCTATTATCAAAATCTTTATGATTTAGTAATTTATCAATATATCCGTCTATTGGTCTAGTATTGAAATCGCCCGTAATTATAACAGGTATGTTAAATGCTAAACTTAATAATTTACTAGAATTTATTATTAAATCTGAAGATTTTATTCTTGCGTTAATTCCTACATGGTCAAAATGGGTGTTCATGAATACAAATAAATTTTCATTTGTAGATTTATCGCTAACAATTCCAAAAGAACAAATTCTTGCTAAATCGCCGTCCCATCCGATATTAAATTTTTTTGTAATATTTTTTGATAGCCAAAATGTATTTGTGTGTCTTAAATTAAATTTATTATTTTTTACAAATATTGGGTTCATTTCTTTTCCGTCGGTTTCATCTCTAAAAACTCCGTAAAAATCATATTTATTTTCAAGTAAAATTTTTAAATCTTTTAGCTGATTTTCTTTAACTTCTTGAAATCCAATAAAATCCGGAGAATATTTTTCGATAACTTTTTTTACACTATTTTTTCTAATATTCCAAGAATATTTATCAAATTCGTTTTCATAACGAAGATTAAAACTCATAATTTTATATTTTTTCATAATTTCCTCTTTAAATTTTTTTTGTTTAATACTATTATAGTATATGTATTGCAAATATTAAATTTTTGGAGGGAAAATGTTAAGAGAAGACTTGAAAGGCTTGTATTCAGCTTTATTGGTGCCATTTAATGAAGATGGAAGTGTAAATGAAGAGGGACTTAGAAAAATTATAAGACATAATATTGATAAAATGAATATCGATGGACTTTATGTTGGAGGCTCAAGTGGTGAAAACTTTTTACTGGGAAAAGAAGAAAAAAAACAAATATTTGAAATTGCAAAAGATGAAGCAAAAGATCAAATTAAATTAATTGCTCAAATTGGTAGTTCAAATATTTATGAGGCAATTGAATTAGGAAAATTTGTAACAGATTTAGGTTATGATGCGATTTCAGCAGTAACACCATTTTATTACAGATTCAATGCTGATGAGGTTTATAATTACTATAAAGAAATTACAGAAAATGTAGAAAATGACTTAATTATTTATTCTATTCCACTATTAACAGGTGTTGATATGGGAATTAAAGATTTTGAAAGATTATTTAAGCTACCAAGAATTGTTGGAGTAAAATACACATCAGCAGATTTTTATTTATTAGAAAGATTAAGAAAGACATTTAAGCAACAACTAATTTTTTCGGGGTTTGATGAAATGTTAGTGCCTGCGGTTGCGAATAATGTAGATGGGGCAATTGGTTCAACATATAATGTAAATGGAATTCGCTCAAGACAAATTTTTGATGCCGTAAAATCTAATGATTTACAAAAAGCATTGGAAATTCAAAATTTGACAAATGATTTTATTTCAGCTGTTTTAAATAATGGACTATATCAAACATTAAAATATATTTTACAAAGAGAGGTAAAATTTGATAAGCAATTTTATTCAAGAAAACCAATGGCTCAAATTACAGAAGAACAAAAGCAAGAAGCAGAAAATATTTATCAAAAATTTATTAAATAGTGGAGTAAATAATGATTTTAACATTAGACATAGGTGGAACCAATATTAAAACAGGAATATTTGAAAATTCAACATTCACACAATTAAATTCCTACGAAACGGGTATTAAGGATAGCTCTTTTAACATGCTTGACAGAATTTCATTCATAATTGATGAAACTCTTAAATCTTATGAAATAAATGGAGTTGCAATATCCACTGCTGGTATAGTTGATAGTATAAATGGTAAAATAGCCTATGCTAATGAAAATATTCCAAACTACAAAGGTACCGAAATTTCAAAATATATTATGAAAAAATATAATTTACCATCAACCGTTGAAAATGATGTAAATTGTGCGTTACTTGGAGAGCTTACTCAAGCAAAATATAGGGATGTACAAAATGCGTTAATGTTTACTATTGGTACTGGAGTAGGAGGAGCTTTATATGTAAATGGAAAACTTTTATTCGGACATTCATTTAGTGGTGGAGAAGTAGGATATTCAATATTTAACGGGCAAAATATTGAGAAAATAGCTTCAACAACATCTCTTGTAAATAATGTTAAATCAAGAATTAATATTGAAGAAATAGATGGGAAATGGATATTTGATCAAGCTATAAACCACAAAAATCAAATTTGTGTTGAAGAAATTGATAAATTGGTTAAAAATATTGTTAATTTAATTCTAAATTCTGTGAGTTTGTTAAATCCTGAGTATGTAATTTTGGGTGGGGGAATCATGGAACAAAAAGAATATCTTCAACCGATAATTCAAAAAAAATTCGATAAAATGTACACAAATAATTTTGTAAAGAAGTTTACAAAAATTGTATTTGCTGAATTAGGTAATACAGCTGGAATGTTTGGGGCGTATGAGGTTTATAGGAATAAAATTAAATAAATTTATAAGATAAAACGAGGTAGTTGTAAAATAATAGATACCATTTAAATTATAAAAATTTAATAAAAATTTAATAAAAATATAAAACAAGCTATTACAAAATAAAATTTTAAGGTGCCCCAAAAAAGTTGGACTTAAAAAACCAACTTTGAGGAGGTCAGTTCATTTTTAGTTATTTTGTAATAGCTTTTTTTATTTTGTGTCAATCAACAAATAATATTCATATATTTTATATTATTAAAATAAGGAGGGAAAATGTTTACATATAGAGAAATAGATATATTGTTATTGCTAATGAAAAATAAATATATAAAACTTGAGGATTTATCAATAAGATTAGATGTTTCTACAAGAACTATAATAAGAGATATTTATAATATAAATTTGTTGGGGAAAAAATTTGATTATAATTTAGAGTCGACAGATAAAGGATATACATTGAATTTTAATATCGAAGATTCAGAAAAAAAATTACGAACACATTTAGTCTCTTCTAAACTTAAAAATATTAATAAAAAAATATTTTTGCTTATTTTATCAAATAGTAACATGAAGATATATGATTTAGCTGAAATTTTATTTGAAAGTGAATCTGGTATTAATAATAAATTAAGTATATTAAAAAAGGCTGTTTTAAAATATGATATTGAATTAAAATATACTTCTACTAATGGATTTAAGATAGTTGCTGAAGAAATAGATTTAAGAAGATATTTATTAGAAAATTATATGATTATAAAAGATAATATTTTTTATGGAACTTTATTTAATTTAATTGATGAAAGTGTTATAGAAAAATTAAAAAATATTGTTAAACAGGAATTGATAAATTCGAATTTAATTATAACAGATGGTGATTTTTCAAACTTAATATCCTTAATAGTAGTAAGTATATTTAGAAATGGAAAAATAAATAAATTTGAGTATATCAAAGATAAGGAAGTTTTTATAAATATATTTAATTCTATAGAAAAAAAATTAAATATTAAATTAGGTGAAAATGAAATACGATATATAATAAAAAATTCTATATTTAGCAATGTAATAAACCAAGATTATTTGAATAATGGTATAAAAAAAATTATAGAAAATTCATTAAAAAGATTGAGGGAAACATCCTTAAATGAATATGTGTTTGATACAAAATTTTACGACTCTATTTTTTCTCATTTGAGATTACTAATAAAACGAAATTTAGATAAAAAAAATAATATAATTAATCCATTATTAAATGAATTAAAGAAGAAATACATTATAGAAATTAGTGATGCTTATATCATAAAAGAAGAAATTTACAAAGAATTTCATATTAATATATCTGAAGATGAGATAGGATATTTAGCGATATATTTAGGTGCGACTAAAAAAAACAGTGAAAGGAAAAATAGTGCAATAATAATATGTAATTATGGAATAGGAACATCAAAAGTTGTAGAGATGAAAATAAAAGAAAAGTATAAATCAATTAATGTAATTGGAAATTATCCTTTATCTTATTTAGATTTAGCTATTGCACAAAAGCCGGATTTTATAATTTCTACAGTGGAAATTTTACAAAATACAAAAGGGATACCTATAGTGGATGCATCAAAAATTTTATATGATGAGGAAGTTTTAAATTTTAATATTATTGAAGATAATACTTTAGAAAATATATTATACGAAAATTTATTTTTTGAAATTAATGTAAATACAAAAGAGGAATTTTTTAATGTTTCTAGAAATTTAATTTTGAAAAATTTTGATGTAAATGAAAAAGTACTTGATATTGTGTATGAACATGAAAGTATCGTTTCGACAGAAATTGGAAATCTTGTTGCTATTCCTCACGCAATTGCAAAGGGAGATTTTAAATCGTTTATAGGGATTTTTAAATTGAATAAACAAATTTTATGGAATACAGAAAAAGTACAGTTTGTATTTTATATATTATTAAATGAAAAAGAGAAAAAATATATTAAATCATTAGGAAATTTATATGAATATATATTACAACCTAATAATATATCAAAAATGAAAAATTTATATAATTTGAAAGATTTTATAAAGGAAATAAGGAAATAAGGAAATAAAGAAATGAAACAATTATCAAAATTTTTAAATGAAAAAACAATACAACTTCAAAATAATATTAGAAGCTGGGAGGATGCGATTAATTTAGCATCGTTTCCCTTGTTAGAATCAAAAAGTATTGAAAAAAAATATATTTATTCAATGAAAGAAGCTGTTAACACTTATGGGACATATATGGTTTTAAGAGACTATTTTGCATTGATGCATGCAAGACCTGAAAATGGGGTTAATAAAACAGCAATGTCAATGCTTATATTAAATGAGCCGGTCACTATGAAAGACCAGAAAATAAAAATATTTTTGATTTTAGCAGCAAAAGACAATAATTCTCATATAGAAGCATTATCAATGATTACTGAACTTTTTTCAAATGATCAAATGTTTAATAAGTTTTTAAGTTCAAATAAAGAAGAAATATTAAAAATTATAGAAGGGAGGTAACTATGAAAATTTTAGCGGTTTGTGGATTTGGTGTTGGGTCTTCAATGGTTTTAAAAATGACCATAGAAAAAGTTGCACGAAATTTAGAATTAGATGCAGATGTAGAAAACACAGATATAAGTTCAGCTAAAGGTATGCATGCAGATGTAATATTTACTAGTGCTGAATTTGCTGAAGAATTATCTAAAGATACAAATACTAAAATTTATTCAATAAAAAAATATATGGATAAAGAAGAAGTAGAGAAAGCGTTAAATGATTTTATAAATAATAAATAAGGAGGATATATGTCATTTATTACTAATAATATTTTGAAAAACCCACCTATACTTTTAGGTTTAATATCAATGTTAGGGTTAATCATTCAAAGAAAAAATTTATCAGACATTTTAAAAGGAGGGCTAATAGCTGCATTTGGTATGTTAATTTTGAGTTCAGGAGTTAATATGCTTATAGGTGCAATAGCTCCTATAAATACGACTTTTTCTAATACATTATCAGCAGGTGCAATAAAAGAAGGTTTAAATGATATAAGTTTTACTCAAGTACATGGTGGAGAAGTTGGATTGGCAATGTTTATTGGTCTAGGTTTACATTTATTAATTGCAAGATTTACAAGAGTTAAAACTATATTTTTAACAGGACACATGATTTGGTGGTTTCCATTTATATTTGTAGCGGCAGGAGTTGAAGGTGGGTTAAGTGGAATTTCATTGATTTTATTTGGAGCTATAATTTCGGCTTTATATTGGTCATTTATGCCATGGGTAATGAGAAATTATGTGTGGGATGCAACAGGAGATAAATCATTTTTAATTGGACATCCAACAGGAATATTATCATTAGTTTCAGGATTTGTTGCTAAAAGACTTGGAGATAAATCAAAATCAACAGAAGATTTAAGATTACCAAAAAATTTATCATTTTTTAGAGAAATATCAATAACAGGCTGTATTGTAATTATCATAATGTATTTAGTTATAGGCTTAATATTACCAAGTATATTGCCTGAAGGGCAAAATCTATTAATGTATTCTATACAACAAGGCTTATCATTTGGAGCAGGTTTACTAGTGATGCTATATGGAGTTAGAATGCTTATTAATCAGATAATACCAGCATTTCAAGGAATATCTGAAAAAGTTATACCTAATGCAATACCGGCCTTTGATTGTCCAATATTATTTAATTATAAACCAAATGCAGTTATAATAGGTTTTATTGTTGCTATGATTACTTCAACAGTATTAATTATTATTTCTAATACATTTAATCTGTTTGGAGTTGTATTGGTTCCTTTAGTAATTACAAGTTTCTTTGAATGTGGTTCAGCATCAGTAATAGGTGAGGGACAAGGTGGATTAAAAGGTTCAATTATTGGGACGTTTATAGCTTCAATTGTTATGGTATTAATTATGGCTGTTTCTGTAATAATATTTAAGACAACAATTCAAAATTGGTTGTTAATATTTGGTGGAAATGATTTTTCAATATTTGGAGCAATAGCCAAATTTATATCTGAATTTATATCATTAGTATTGTAGGTTATTATGTTTGAATATTTTGATAAAATAAAAAAAATTTTATATGATGTAGAAAAAAATGAATGTGAAAATATAAAGAAATTTAAGGATTGTTTAGTAGAAGCTACAATAAATAAGAATAATATTTATATATTTGGAGCTAGTCATGCCGGGATATTAGTACAGGAAATGTATTACAGAGCGGGAGGTTTAATAACTGTAAATCCTATTTTTGGTAGAGAAATTTCTTTAACTAATCAACCTATTACAATAACTAGTAAAATGGAAAGACTTCATGGTTATGGTTCTATTTTAGCGTCTACAATTAAGTTTAAAAAGAATGATTTGCTTATTTTACACTCAGTTTCAGGAAGAAATCCTGTAACGATAGAATTGGGAATTTACGCTAAAGAAAAAGGAGTTAAAATAATAGTGTTAACAAATTTGAACTATTCTAAAAATTCAAAGTCAAGACACAAATCCGGGAAACTTTTATATGAAATAGCGGATGTAATTATAGATAATCATGGAGATATAGGAGATGCAACAATAAGTATAAAGGAAGGATTAAATGTTGCTCCGACTTCAACAGTAATAGGTGCAACAATATTAAATACGGTAATAAGCGAAACTGCTAAAGAACTCTTAAAAAATAATATTGATCCTTTACCATTTTTTTATAGTGCTAATTTAGATGGAGGGGATGAAAAAAATAAACTAGTAGCAAAATATTATAAAAATAATATTATTTATAAATTTTAATAAAAAGACATTGTTTCAAAATAGATAACAGATTTAAATTATAAAAATATTGCACAAAGACAAGCTCTAGATTTTAATATCTAGGGCTTGTTTTTGTGTAATATTAATATGAATAAAAAACATAAAATGATTAAATTATTAATTAATATAGACATGTTGTTTCGATTTTTGACTGATAAATTTTGTGAGTAATATTTTTTATTAAAATGGAGTTAAATATTCACGAAAAAAGTGACATAATCTGAGTACAAATTTTAATGTAAGAAAAAGATTTTATAAATAACTAAAAATTATATCATAGTTCAATTTATTACAAATAATGATTGAATGTGATTTAATTTGATTGACTTTGATTGTTTAATGTGTTATCCTTAAACCAAAAGAGGTGATTATATGCTTAAAGAAGAAAGATTATCTAAAATTATAGAGCTTTTAAATAAAAATAACACATTAAAAACTGAAGAAATATCTGATTATTTAAATGTTTCGTTAGCAACTGTAAGAAGGGATTTAAATGAATTAGATGAATCAAAAAAAATCAAAAAAATTTTTGGTGGTGCAAAATCAATCAAAAATATCAATTATATAACTACTGAAGATAGAATGGACGATAAAATAAATGTCAATATTAAACAAAAGCTTGCTATAGGGAAATTTGCAGCTGAATTGATACATGATAATGATTTTGTGTATATGGATGCTGGTTCAAGTGTTGAAGCGATGATTACATATATTCATGCGAATAATGTTGTATTTGTTACAAATTCAATATGGATTGCAAGAGAATTATCTGCTTTGAAATATAAAGTATATATTTTACCGGGAGAAATTAAATTGAGCACAGACTCAATAATAGGAGTATCTGCAATTCAGTATTTGGCAAATTTTAATTTTACTTTAGGTTTTTTTGGAACTAATGGTATTCATAAAGATTTTGGATTCACTACTCCGGATATTAATGAGGCTATGATTAAGTCGGAAGCGATAAAAAGATGTAAAAAAACGTATATTTTAGCGGATTCAAGTAAATTTGATAAAGTTTCACAGGTAAGTTTTTGTAAAGATTTTTCAACCTATATAATTACTGAAAAATCAGAAAATCAAGAATTTATTGGTGAAATTTTGAAAATATAGGGGGAACTATGATTTATACATTAACATTAAATCCTGCAATTGATCATGTTGTAAAACTTGATAAATTGGAAATTGGTGAAACAAATAGGATGCATGAAGAAAATATTAGTGCCGGTGGAAAAGGAATTAATGTAAGTAAGATTTTAAAAAATTTAGGAGAAAATAGTATTGTATTAGGATATATAGCGGGATTTACAGGAAATGAAATAGATAGAATATTAAAAGAGGAAGGTTTATCAACTGACTTTATATATATTAGAGATGGATTTACAAGAATAAATACAAAAATAAAAAGTGAAAAAGAAACTGAAATAAATGGGCCGGGATTAAAAATTTGCAAACAAGAAATTGAGAAATTGTTTGATAAACTTGATGATATAAAAGATGGAGATTATTTATTTTTATCAGGGAGTATACCTTCATCCATGGATAATGGGTTTTATGCGAAAATTATGGAGAGATTATTTTCTAAAAATGTTAATATCGCTGTTGATACAACAGGGGGTGCATTAGTAAAAACACTAAAGTATTCTCCTAAAATTATAAAGCCTAATCTTAGAGAATTAGAAGAGTTATTTAATTGTCAGATAGCAGAGAATGTTCAAATTGAAAGATATTCTAAAAGATTACAAGAAATGGGAGCTAAAAATATAATAATTTCAATGGGTGGAGATGGAGCGTATTTTTTATCTGAAAAAGGAGATAGCATCTTTTTAGAAGCACCAAAAGGAAATGTAATTGATACGGTTGGATCAGGAGATTCTATGCTTGCCGGTTTTATTTTTGCATTAAAAAATAATTTTTCTTTAGTTGAAGCATTTAAATTTAGTGTTAGTTGTGGCTCTGCTACAGCATTTTCGGAAAAATTGGCAACAAAAAATGAAATATATAAAATATATAAAAATTTATAGGAGGAATAAATGAAAATCATAGAATTATTACAATTGCAAGGAATTAGTCTTAGACAAAGTTCTGCAACAAAAGAAGAAATGATTTCAAAATTGGTTGATTTAATGTCTGAGACAGGAAGTCTAGTAGATAAAAATCAATACATGAAAGATGTGTTAAAAAGAGAAGAGTCGGGGACAACCGGTATAGGTGAGGGGGTTGCTATCCCTCATGCTAAATCAAAAGGGGTAAAACATCCTCAATTAGCAGCAATGACTGTAACCAATGGAACAGATTATGATTCACTTGATGGAGAACCAACAAATTTATTTTTTATGATAGCTGTACCCGAAAATTCATCAGATGAACATTTAAAAGTTTTGTCAAGACTTTCAACAATGCTTATGGATAAGTCATTTAGAGATGAATTATTAGATGCTAAAACTAAGGAAGAATTTTTATCAATTATTGAAAAAAAAGAAATTGAAAAGTTTCCTGGTGAAGCAAATTCAGTTATTAATAATAAAAAAGATGTATACGATTTACTTGCGGTAACGGGTTGTCCAACAGGTATTGCTCATACATATATGTCTGCGGAAAATTTGATAAATAAAGCTAAAGAAATGGGATATAATCTAAAGGTTGAAACACATGGTTCTACCGGTGTGGAAAATCAGTTAACTGATGAAGAAATTAAGTATGCAAAGGGTATTATAATTGCAAGTGACATTAATATAGATAAAAGTAGATTTAACGGTAAAAGGCTTATTGTTACAAAAGTATCTGATGGTATAAACAAGCCGGGACAACTAATTAATAATGTATTAGATGAGAATAGACCTGTTTATAAGGCGGAAAAAATATCAGAAACTAAAGTAGAACATAAAAATTATAGTATTGGACAATCAATATATAAACACTTAATGAATGGTGTATCTCATATGTTACCATTTGTTGTAGGAGGAGGTATATTAATTGCAATAGCGTTTTTACTTGATGATTATTCAATAAATCCTGCGAAATTTGGTTCGAATACACCTTTAGCAGCTTTATTTATGCAAATTGGTGGAGCAGCATTTAGCTTTATGTTACCAGTACTTGCTGGATTTATAGCTATGAGTATTGCTGACAGGCCTGGTTTAGCTGTTGGTTTTGTTGGAGGTTATCTAGCAAATACAGGAGGAGCAGGATTCTTAGGAGCATTAGCAGCGGGATTTATTGCGGGTTACTTAATTGTATTTTTAAGAAAAATTACAAATGTTTTACCTAAATCTATGGATGGGGTAAAACCTATGTTGATATTCCCTGTATTTGGAATATTAGGCATTGGAGCTATAATGTTGTATTTATTAAATCCGCCACTAGCTTCTGTAAATTCGGCAATTAGTAATTGGTTAAATAATATGGGGAGTGCATCAAAATTAGTTTTGGGAATAATTTTAGGTGGAATGATGGCTGTTGATATGGGTGGACCAATTAATAAAGCGGCTTATGTATTTGGTACGGCATCTCTTGCATCAGGTTCTTCAACGGTTATGGCAGCGGTAATGGCAGGTGGTATGGTGCCTCCATTAGCTATATCATTAGCGATGATATTATTTAAAAATAAATTTACATCAAAAGATAGACAAACAATTCCAACTAACATAATAATGGGTTTATCATTTATTACAGAAGGAGCTATTCCTTTTGCAGCAGCAGATCCTCTTAGAGTTTTACCGGCTTCAGTAATTGGTAGTGCATTAGCAGGATTATTGTCGATGTTATTTGATTGTTCATTAAGAGCCCCTCATGGTGGAGTTTGGGTTATTGGTGTAGTGCAAAATCCATTAATGTATCTGCTAGCAATTGTATCAGGTGCGATAGTAGGAGCTATAATTTTAGGAATATTGAAGAAAAAAGTTATAAATGAATAGTAATAACTAAAAAAAGATAGAAGATTTAGGTAAATTATTAAAAATACTTAAATTTTTCTATCTTTTTTAATTTATATCATCCTTAAATTTTATAAATTTAATATTAGTATGAGTATAGTTAGTGTGAAATGAAATTAGTTAATACATAATTTATGAATATTAAGTATAAGTAAGAACATTTATTAGTCTATTTAGTATTTTAATCATACTTATTTTATTTATGCTTAAATTAATCATGAAGAATTTATATTCTTTGAGTAAATTAACTTAATTGATAAGTTTATATTGACTTAAATAAGTTGTGTTTTCGATTTCACGTGTAGAGCAAAACATAATATTATAATTTAAATAAATAATATATTTACTCATTGTGCAAAATATTTTTTTTTGTGCAATATTTTGTTATTTATGATGTCGTTTACATTTGCTATAATTGATTTAAGAAAAGGGAAAAGATATGAAAAAAAGACAAAAACAAATTTTAAATTACATTTTTAATAATCAAAATATTGACTTTTATTATATTTTAAGAAAATTTAATATTTCAAAACGTACTCTTTATTATGATATAGAAAATATAAATTATGAAATTAAAAAATTTGGAAAGGTCGAAAAAATAGATAATTTGCTGATATATTGCGGGAGTGATGAAATTAAAAATGAATTTAATTTTAATACGAAAAATTTTGAAGATATTGAGTATAGAAGAAATAAAATTATAGATAAGATTTTTAATGATGATGTTGAAAATTTAGATTTATTATCCCAAGAATTGCTTGTAAGTAAAACTACAATTTTAAATGATTTAGAAAATATCAAAACCAAATTAGAAAAAAATAAAATAAAACTCATATATGATTCAAGGTATAAAATTTTTGGAAATGAAAATACGATTAGGGAGTTTTACTTAAAACATTTAATGCTTGACGAAAATTTATTAAAATATCAAGATGATGGAATATTAAAAATAAATAGAGAAGCAAATTTAAAACTTACAGATTTTTCTATTTCTTCTCTTTCTAAATATTTATATTTTTGTAGAAAAAGAATAAATAATGGATTTATATTAAAAGAGCTAAATTTTAATATTTTAGAAGTGAAAAATATATATTATTACGATATAGTTTCTAATATTATAGACCTTGAGGATGAATTAGAGAATATATATTTTGTAGCATATATAGCGAGTTTAACTAATACTAGAGATAAAGAAATTAAAACGGAGATTAAGGATTATATTGAAGAATTAATTTTAAATTTTGAGAAATTTTCGGCTATTCATATAAAAGATAAAGATAATTTTATAAGGCAAATATCTAATCATTTATTGTCTTCATATTATAGAATAAAATTTGATTTTCCTATAATAAACCCTTTATTGGGAGATATAAAAAACAAGTATCATTATTTATATGATATTGTTAAGGATTCTATAAATCAAATGGATAATGATGTTTTTAAAAATTTACGAGATGATGAAATTGGATTTATCACAGTATATTTTGGTTCCAACATCAATTATTTCTTAAATGAAAATATAAAAGTGATTATTGTGTGTCCAAATGGATTAATGATATCTAAATTAATTGAGATGCAAATTATAAATTACTTTCCATCTGTTGAGATATTAGCTTCTATATCAAGTAGAGATATCAAAAAAATAAATAAAAATTATGATTATATAATTTCTACAATTGATTTGAAAGAATATAAAAACGTAATTTTAGTAAATCCAATATTTTCGAATCAAAATATTGCAGAACTTTCAGAAAAATTAATAAGATTTGACAATTTTATAAGTGAAAATGCAATATCAAAATTGATGGAAATTATCAAACAAAATGCAAAAATTTATAATGAAGAAAAATTATCAAGAGAAATATTTAAATTTTTTATAAAGAAAAAAGAATTTAAAGAAAGGAAAGCTCCATTGTTAAGTGAATTATTAAATGAAAAGAGAGTAAAAAAAATAAAAGAGGTTGATGATTGGAAGATTGCTATAGGTGAAGCAGCAAAACCGTTAATTCAAGATAAAAGCATTGATGAATCTTACGTGAAATTGATGATAGATTCAGTTTTAGAACATGGACCATATATTGTTTTAGAAGATGGATTTGCTATGCCCCATGCTAATGGGGGAAAGGGAGTGAATAGATTATCTGTAAGTATAATGGCTTTAGAAAAACCGGTTGATTTATTAGGGAAAAGTGTAAGTGTATTTTTAGT
The DNA here is from genome assembly GCF_046035495.1 of Helcococcus sp. KG196. NCBI lineage: Bacteria > Bacillati > Bacillota > Tissierellia > Tissierellales > Peptoniphilaceae > Helcococcus > Helcococcus sp. KG196. The sequence goes on along the minus strand of NZ_JBFNFI010000002.1, from coordinate 145,957 downwards.
TTTAGCAACAACTGATTCTAAAACTCATTTAAGAGCTTTGTCAGGATTATCTAAAATTTTGGAGGATGAAGAAAATATCAAAGTTTTAGAAACTGGGGATTATAAAAAAATTATTAATTTAATAAAGAAAAAGGAGGTGGAATAATGAAAATATATACAGTATGTGGAAATGGGATAGGAAGTAGTCTTTTACTAAAAATGAAAGTAGAAGAAATTGCAATGGAAAATGGAATTGATGTTGAAGTAGAATCAGTAGATTCAAATGCTGCAGTAGGAAAAGATGCAGACTTATTTATAACTGTTAAGGAATTTGAAAATATTTTTCCTAGTGATAAAAAAGTTGCAATTATAAGAAGTTATACAAATAAGAAAAAAATTACAGAAGATGTATTACCAATATTAAAAGAAATGATCTAATGATTTGTTGGGATATGTAAATAATTTTAGAATTTTAAACCGTCTTATTGGCAATAAAGAATTATAGTCTATCTTTAACAACGTAATAACATTATATTTAAGGAGGATTTTATGAATGGTATTTTATCTTTTATTAAGAATATTTTAGAACAACCGGCATTTTTAATGGGTTTGTTTGCTTTTGTTGGATTAATTGCACTAAAAAGACCGGCACACAAAGTTTTTTCTGGAACTATAGGACCGATAATAGGATATTTAATGTTAGCAGCAGGGGCGGGAGTTATAGTTTCTAACTTAGATCCTTTAGCAAAAATGATTCAAAAAGGATTTAATATTACAGGTGTTGTACCTAATAATGAAGCAGTTACATCGGTTGCACAAAAAGTATTAGGTGTGGAAACAATGTCTATTTTAGTTGTAGGTTTAGCTATAAATTTGATTATTGCACGTGCGACAAGATATAAATATGTATTTTTAACAGGTCATCACAGCTTTTTCATGGCGTGTTTATTATCAGCAGTATTGGGGGCAATAGGATTTAAGGGTATTGAATTAATTGTTTTTGGTGGATTTTTCTTAGGAGCATGGTCTGCTATTTCTCCAGCAATTGGACAAAAATACACATTGAAGGTTACAGATAATGACGATATCGCCATGGGACATTTTTCAAGCTTAGGTTACTATGTTAGTGCATTTATTGGAAGTTTAGTAGGAAAAGGGTCAAAATCAACAGAAGAAATAAAAGTTCCTGAATCATTAGGATTTTTAAGAAATACTACGATTTCTACAGCATTAACTATGATGATATTTTATTTGTTTGCAGCTATGGTTGCCGGATCAGAATATGTAACTAAGGAATTATCAAATGGTCAAAATCCATATGTATTTGCCATAATTTCAGCATTGAACTTTGCTGTTGGTGTAGCTATAGTTTATGCCGGTGTAAGAATGATATTGGCTGACTTAATTCCTGCTTTCCAAGGAATTGCGAAAAAAGTTATACCAAATGCTATACCAGCTGTTGACTGTGCTGTATTCTTTACATATGCACAAACAGCAGTTGTTTTAGGATTTATTTCATCATTTATTGGTGGTGTTGTAGGTATGTTGATTTTAGGTTTTGCAGGAGGGGTTTTAATCATACCTGGTATGGTTCCTCATTTCTTCTGTGGGGCAACTGCAGGTATTTATGGAAATTCTACAGGTGGTAAAAGAGGTGCTATAATTGGTGCATTTGTAAATGGGCTTCTATTATCATTTTTACCAGCATTGTTATTACCGGTTTTAGGACAATTAGGATTTGCAAATACAACATTTGGAGATGTAGATTTTGCAGTTTTAGGAATAGTTTTAGGCAGAGTTGGAGAATTTATGCATAATACAGGAGTTTATTTATTAGCGGTTGTTGTATTAATTGTATTAATTTTACCAAGTATTTTTAGACCATCAGATAAACCAATTAATCATATTGTTGAAGATTAGGAGTAATATATGAAAGTTAAAATTTATGCAGATGGTGCAGATATAAATGGAATGCTTGAAGAATATAATAAAGGTGTTGTTTCAGGATTTACAACTAATCCATCTTTAATGAAAAAAGCAGGAGTTAAGGATTATAAAATATTTGCGAAAGAAGTTACAAGTAAAATAAAAGATTTATCGGTTTCTTTTGAAGTTTTTGGAGATGATTTTGAAACTATGAAAAAAGAAGCTTTGATATTGAAAGAATATGGAGAAAATGTTTTTGTTAAAATTCCTATTCAAAATACAAAAGGAGAATCCAGTATTCCATTAATTAAAGAACTATCATCATTAGGTGTTAATGTTAATGCAACAGCTATTTTTACAGTAGAGCAAGTTAAAGAAGTTGTCAATGCAGTATCTGAAGAATCAAATACAATAATTTCTGTATTCGCAGGAAGAATTGCTGATTTAGGAGTTAATCCTATACCTATTATGGAAGAAGCGGTAAAACTTGTTAAGACAAAGAAAAATATTGAATTATTATGGGCTTCAACAAGAGAGGTTTACAATATAGTTCAAGCTGATGAGTTAGGAGTAGATATAATAACTGTTCAAAATGATTTGTTGAAAAAAATAGCTGATTTTGGAAAGGACTTAAATCAAAGATCATTAGAAACGGTAATAGACTTTAATAAAGATGTAAAGTACTTAGGATTTTCAATTTTATAGAAATGTAAAGAGAGTTAGAAACTTTAAGTTTCTGATTCTTTTTTTGTAATACACAATTAAAATCACAAGATGATATGTTCTAGATATATTTATTTAAAATTCAATGTATATTTCATACACATTTTATGAATGCTTAAATTAAGTATGAAGAATTATAATTCTATTCAAATTTTATATTAAAAAATGCTATAATTAAATAGAAAAAAATTAAAAAGGAAATACAATGAAAAAAGTACTAACAATTGCTGGGATGGATCCGATTGGTGGAGCAGGTATGATGTCTGATATCAAGACTATGACAGCACATGATGTATATGGGATGTGTGCGATTACTTTGCTTAGTATTCAAAATACAATTGGATTTTATGAGGTGCAGCCAGTTGAATCACGATTTTTAGAAAAACAAATAGATGTAATTTTTTCTGACATTATTCCTGATGCGACAAAAACCGGAATGCTTTTAAATTCTGATTTGATAAAGGTTGTAGCTCAAAAAATGAAACAGTATAAACCCAAAAATTTAGTAATAGATCCTGTTATGATTGCTCATAGAAAATTTAAATTAATTGATGATGAAGCAATAGAAACTTTAATTGATGAATTAATACCTTTGGCGGATTTGATTACTCCAAATATTGGAGAAGGTGAAATTTTAGCAGGAATTACAATTGAAAATAAAAAAGATATGGAAACTGCTGCCAAAATAATATATGAAAAATTTGGAACTAATGTAGTATTGAAAAGTGGAGTTAGCGAAGAGGATGCTGATGACTTGCTTTATACTGATAAAGGAATATTTTGGATAAAAGGGGAAAAAGTTGATACTAAAAATACTAGAGGTACAGGAGATGCACTTTCTAGTTCTATTGTGTCAAATTTGGCGAAGGGATATGATTTGAAAACCTCTGTTAAACTAGCTAAAAAATTTGTTTATAATGCTTTGTCAGAAAAATTACAAATAGGAAGAGGAGTAGGATCTATTCATCATTCATTTGAAATTAAAAATATATTGAAGTGAAAATTTATAAATTAGGTTAATTTTATTAATTATTTGTAAAAAAAATAGTGATAATGTAAAATAAAGTTATAAAAATAGCTTTTTTATTTAGTTATTAGTAGGGGGAGAATTGATGAAATTAGTTATTAAAAATATTAAAAAATCTTTTAAGGAAAAAGATGTATTAATTGATGCAAGTTACCAATTTGAAAATGGTAAAATTTATGGTTTACTTGGTAGAAATGGTGCCGGAAAAACTACACTATTTAATATCTTATATAGAGAACTTGAAGAAGATGATGGAAATATCGGATTCTTTGATGATGAAAAATTAAGGGAACTTAAAGTTGAAGATATAGGAATGGTTTTTGCTGAAACACATTTACCAGATTTTTTAACAGCATATGAATATATTAAATTTATTATTGATATTAATAATCCGAATGAATTATTTAAAATAGATACATATTTTGATGAAATGAATATTGAACAAGAAGATAGACATAGACTCCTAAAAGATTTTTCATCAGGAATGAAGTCAAAAGTAGCGTTGTTGGCTATTTATATTCAAAAACCAAAAATAATTTTACTTGATGAACCTTTAACAGCGGTTGATGTCGTAAGTGCTGCAGAAATTAAAAGATTCTTTAGATCTCTTAAAAATGATCATATAGTTATAGTTTCAACACATATGCTTGATTTAGCTAAAGACTTATGTGATGAAATTGTATTGTTACATAATGGTAAGTTGCAATCATTGAGTAATCTTGAAAAAGATGAAAATTATGAAAGTAAGATTGTAGAAGCTTTGAAGGAAGAAAAAGATGTTTAGAGCAATTAGTATAATTAAGAAAAAAGAATTTTATTCTAATTACAATTTTTTAATTTATTATTTACAAAGAATACCGTTGATAGGAAAATTGTTTAAAAATAAGGCTTACAATATAACAGTAGCAGATGATTTGCTTTTCTTTATTTCAACAATTTGGCATTTTATAAAAAAAATATTTTCAAAGTTACTATTTTATGGTTTAATTCTGGGTTGGAATGAAAAAATTTTAAGAGAAATATTAAATGATTTTGGTAAAAAAAATGGATATAAAACTCTTGAAAACTTACAAAAAGGAGATTTTTTATTTTATTTGATTTCATTGAGTTTATTTTTAGGTGTATTTGTCTATATTTCATATTTCTATGAAAATACTAAAGAAAATTATTTATATATTAAACAAATGAAGATGAAGCCTAGAGATTATCATTTGAGCCTATTTTTTTATGATGCAATTATTTTCATTTTAACTTATACCATTTCAAATAAAATATTATTTTTAATATTTCGAATAAATATTGATTTATTAAAAATATTGTATTTTGTAATATTTGGGTATAGTATAAGATACTTAGCAGCTGTGATATTTCTTAAATTTAATTTTAAAAATAAATCATTTTTGAAAAAATTAAATATAGTTTCTTGGATACTTGCATCTATAGTATTAGTTGTCTTTGTAGCGGTAATATTTTTTATAAAAGATTTAATTAATTTCATTGCTTTATATGATTTTAAGTTTGCAATAATTGGTATTTTAATTTTTGTAATTTCAACATATTTAGCATTAAAAAGAGATAATATTGAAGAAGTTTCTTATAGATATTTGAATTATAAGGAACTTAATGAAGTTGATATTAAAGAAATTAATAAAAAAAATTATTCATTATCTGAAAAGAAAATATCAAAAGATGAAAAAGATTTTTCAAAATTTAGCGGAATAGAATATATTAATAAAATATTTTTCTATAGAACACTTGGAGCTATCAAGAAAAAACTTATAATTCAAGGAATAATTAAAGCTATATTCTTAATTGGATTTGCGGTTGGATCGTATTTTATATCCGCCCAAAATGAAAAAAAAATAATTGAAACTGCACCAACGTATTTTCCATTAGTGATATTTGCCGGATGTTATATGTTGTTTAATGCGGATTTTTTCATTAGATATTGTTTTATAAACATGGATTATAGTTTATTAAAATATAGTTATTATCGAAGAAAAGATTTTTTAATGAAATCAATAAAAATAAGAATGATGCAATTATTAAAACTTCAAGCTGTGATTTTTATGATTTTATTAACTTCAATTACAGTTATTACATATAATTTTAAATTTACAGTATTTGAAACTATAATTTGCTATATTTATGCAATTACTGCTCTTTTGTTTTATACATTACATTATTTATTTGCATATTATATTATTCAACCATTTAATAAAGATATAGAAGCTAAAAATCCATTGTATTCAATGCTTACCTGGTTTATCTATATGATATCGTATTTATCAATAATTTTTGGTGCGGTTAGTCCGGTTGTTTCATGGGGATTATTAGTTTTTTGTGTAATATATATTATTTTAGGATTTGTGGGAATTAAATATTTAGCGGTAAAGAGATTTAAATTGAGATAAAAGAGGATAAATATGGAAGAAATAAAAAAAATAACAGATTTTGAAAATTCAAGAGAATTTGGAAAATACATGCAAATGGTAAAAGGAGTTTCTGAAATTTTAGAAACGTTTGGAAATCCCTATTTTGTACCACATGACTCAGCATTAACCGATAAATCAATTATGAATGGTAAAGAAGTTTTAAACTTTGGAAGTTATAATTATTTGTGTTTATCAGGAGATCCGGAAGTTAATCAAGCTGCGAAAGAAGCGGTTGATAAATATGGTACAAGTGCAAGTGGTAGTAGATTATTAGCCGGTGAGAAAACTTTGCATAAAGAATTAGAAAAAGCAATTGCAGAATGGAAACATACAGAGGATGCTATAGTTTTAGTTGGAGGACACTCAACAAATGTAACATTTGTTGGGAATTTCTGTAATGAAAATGATTTGATTCTTTATGATATTTTGATGCATAATTCAGTAACTGAAGGTATCAGAATGAGCAGTGCTAAAGCTAAGAGATTTAAGCATAACGATTATGAAATGCTTGAAAGATTGGTAGAAAAAAACAGAGATAAGTATGAAAAAATTCTCATAATCGCAGAAGGTGTATACAGTATGGATGGAGATATTGCACCTATTGATGAATATGTAAGAATTAAGAAGAAATATGGATGTTTCTTAATGGTTGATGAAGCACATTCAGCATGTGTAATTGGTGAAAATGGGAAAGGAGTAGATGAATACTTTAATTTAGATCCAAATGATATAGATATAAAAATGGGAACATTATCTAAAGGGTTAGGAACTTGTGGAGGATATTTGGCAGGAAAGCATAGTTTAATTGAATATTTAAGATATTCTTTACCTGGGTTTGTATTTTCAGTAGGAATTTCACCGGTGTTAGCAGCTGCAACAAAGAAATCTGTTGAATTAATTCAAAGAGATAATAGTAGAGTGAAGAGTTTAAAATCTAATATTAAGTACTTTATAGAACAGGCAAAGTTAAGAGGATTAGACACTTGTCTTGCTAAAGAAAGTGCAATAATTCCTATATACGTAGGTGATGAGTCAATGTCATTTAAATTAAGTATGGAATTACAAGATGAAGGAATTTTTGTTCCACCGGCAGTTTATCCTGCTGTGCCTAAAAAAAGAGCTAGATTGAGATTTTGTTTAACAAGTGGTCATACATTTGAACAAATACAATACACCTTAGATAAAGTTCAAGAATTAATGAAAAAAGAGGGATTGTTATAGTGTCAAAAGTAGTTGTGATAACCGGTGCTTCAAAAGGTATAGGATTTGAAGCGGCTAAAGTTTTTAAAAAAAATAATTATAAGGTGTATGATTTAAGCAGAACGGGGAAAGATAGTGATATATCAAGTCATATTTACTGTGATGTAACAGATTATAATACTGTTGAGAGTGCTATAAATGAAGTAATTAATAGAGAAGGAAGGATAGATACAGTTATATCAAATGCAGGATTTGGGATTTCCGGATCAGTTGAAGGTCACTCATATAAAAATATAAGAAGTCAAATTGATGTAAATTTTGTTGGTTGTTCATTTTTAGCTAATGCAACATTAAAACATATAAGAAATACGAAGGGGCGTATAATTTTTATGTCTTCAGTTGCTGCGGTTATACCAATACCCTTTCAATCGATTTATTCAGCGACAAAGGCGGCGATTCTTTCATTAGCACAGTGTTTGGATAATGAATTGGAAGGTTCAGGGGCTAGAGCAATTGCTTTATTACCGGGAGATTTATCTACATCTTTTACAAAAAATAGAATAAAAAATGAATTCGAACCGGATTTTTATCATTTAAGAGTTGAAAATTCTGTAGGCAAAATGGAAAAAGATGAAATAAATGGAATGAAGCCTATTGTAATAGCTAACAAGTTATATAAATTAGCTACACAAAAGAATCCAAAAGTTAAGAGTAGTGTAGGAATATTATATAAATTTGCATTAGTTTTAGGTATGATTTTGCCTGTAAGATTAAAACAATTTATTATAAAAAAAATGTATGCTTAAAATAGGTGGTTAATTAATAAAAAGTCAAGTGAAAAACTTGACTTTTTAAGTGTTTAGATATAAAATATATTGATGTATCAGAGTTACCGTCTGATAATAATTACGTAGGAGGTATAATATGAGGGATAAGGTAAAACTTGCATGTTCGGAATGTAAACAAAGAAACTACGATACTATGAAAAATAAGAGAAATACTACAGATAGGATTGAACTTAAAAAGTATTGTAAATTCTGTGAAAAACATACTATTCACAAAGAAACTAAATAGGAGATTAGTATGAGTACAGAAAAAAAAGGATTCTTAAAAGGAATTAGAAGTGAATACGGAAAAATAGCTTGGCCAACAAAGAGTGAATTGTTAAAGGCAACATTTGTTGTTATTGTAACAATAGCTGTTGTTTCAGCAGTTACAAAATTGCTTGACATGCTATTTGGATTTATATTATCATTTACTGTTTAATAAGGAGTTAAAATGAACAACGAAAATATTGAACAAGCGAATTGGTATGTTGTTCATACTTATTCAGGATATGAAAATAAAGTTAGAAGTAAAATAGAAAATATGATTGAAAATGGGAAGGCTCACAATGTTTTTGATGTGAAAGTTCCTATGGAAGAGTATGAAGATATTAAAGGCGGAAAAAAAGTTTCAAAAGAAAGAAAGATTTTTCCAGGATATGTACTAATAAAAATGATTGTTGATTCTAAAAATTGGTATTTAATAAGAAATACAAGAGGGGTTACGGGATTTATTGGACCTGATGGAGAACCTGTGCCTTTGAGTGCGAAAGAAATTAGAGAATTTGGAATTGAAAAATCTGAACCGGTTCAAACTGTAAAACAAGTTGTAGAAATTGATTTAGAAATTGGGGATGAAATAGAAATTATTTCCGGACCGTTTAGCGGATTTAATGCAAAAGTTACAGCAATCAATACTGAAAAGCAATTTGTTACTGCATTAATTGATATTTTAGGTAGGGATACAGCAGCAGAAATAGAATTTACAGATATAAAACAATAATCGTTTTATTTAGTGGGAGGAAAGACCGCAATTAACCACATTAGTTATTTAGGAGGATATAATGGCTAAAAAAGTACAATCAATAGTTAAATTACAAATACCTGCAGCAAAGGCAACACCAGCACCACCAGTTGGTACAGCTTTAGGGCCAACAGGTATTAATATTATGGAATTTACAAAGGCATTTAATGCTAAGACACAAGAACAAGCAGGATTAATCATTCCTGTTGTAATCACAATCTATGCAGATAGATCATTTACATTTATTACAAAGACACCACCAGCACCTGTTTTAATAAAAAAAGCTTTAGGATTAGAAAGTGCTTCTGGTACACCAAATAAAGTAAAAGTAGGACAATTAACAAAAGCCCAAGTAAGAGAAATTGCTGAAACAAAAATGCCTGACTTAAATGCAGCATCATTAGAGGCAGCTGAAAGCATGATAGCTGGGACAGCAAGATCAATGGGGATTACAGTCGAAGAATAATAGTGGGAGGTTAACAACCGTTTAACCACAAGGAGGAAAATATGCCAAGAGTAGGGAAAAGATTTAAAGAAGTATCAAATTTAGTAGATAGAGAAAAATTTTATGAACTAGAAGAAGCTGTTGAATTAGTAAAAAAGGTTGCAACAGCAAAATTTGATGAAACAGTAGAATTGCATTTAAAATTAGGTGTTGACTCAAGACATGCTGACCAACAAGTTAGAAATACAGTAGTATTACCAAATGGTACAGGGAAAGATGTTAAAGTAGCTGTATTTGCAAAAGGTGAAAAAGTTAATGAAGCTTTAGAAGCAGGTGCAGATTTTGCTGGTGAAGATTTAATAGATAGAGTTCAAAAAGAAAATTGGATGGATTTTGATGTAGCTATTGCAACACCTGATATGATGGGACAAGTAGGTAAAGTAGCTAGAGTTTTAGGACCAAGAGGTTTAATGCCAAATCCTAAAGCTGGTACAGTAACATTTGATTTAGCTAAAGCTGTTAAAGAAGCAAAATCTGGTAAGGTTGAATACAGAACAGATAAGCAAAATATAGTTCACGTTGCTGTAGGTAAAGCAAGCTTTGGTGAAAAAGAATTATTAGAAAATATTAAAACATTGATTCGTTCAGTTATAAAAGATAAACCAGCTTCAGCTAAAGGTAAGTATTTAAGATCAGTAACAATTACAAGTACAATGGGACCTGGTGTAAAATTAAACACTGTTAGATTAATGGAATTATAATTTCTATAATTTAATATTGCATTATATTGAATAATGTGATATATTATACAAGTAAATTAAATAGGCTGCCAAAGACTATAGGTGGGTTTCCCTTAATTTCCTATATAGGAGCGATTATATGATTATTAACTCTCCTTATGTCTTTATGTCATAGGGAGATTTTTTATTAAAATTGTTCAAAAGTAGCCAAGAATTTTGGAGGTGAAAAGTGAGTCAATCAGCATTATCATTAAAACAACAAGTGGTAAGCGAGATTAAAGATGCTATTCAAAACTCTAAATCTGTAGTAATTGTAGAATACCGTGGATTAAATGTAGAACAAGTATCCGATTTAAGAAATAAGTATAGATCTGAAGGAGTTAGCTATAAAGTATATAAAAATACAATGGTTAAAATCGCTTTAGAAGAATTAGGATATGAAGGATTCGAAGAATATCTAGCAGGACCAAACGGTTTTGTATTCAGCAATGAAGATATGGTTGCAGGACCAAGGATTACAGTTAACTTTTCAAAAGAAAATGAAAAATTAGTTGTAAAAGCAGGTTTACTTGATGGAAAAGTTGTTGATGTAGAAGATGTAAAAGCATTAGCAAAATTACCAACAAGAGAAGTATTAGTAGCACAAGTATTAGGTGGATTAAATGCACCTATCGCTGGATTTGCAAATGTATTGCAAGGAACATTAAGACAAGTAGTTTATGCATTAAATGCAGTAAAAGAAAAACAAGAGCAAAATGCTTAATTTATGGAGGATAAGATGTCAGAAAAAGTAACAAAATTAGTAGAAGAAGTAAAAGAATTAACAGTTTTAGAATTATCAGAATTAGTTAAAGCTTTAGAAGAAGAATTTGGTGTTTCAGCAGCAGCACCAGTTGCAGTAGCAGCAGCACCAGTTGCAGGTGGCGAAGTAGCTGCAGCAGCAGAACAAACAGAATTTGATGTTGTTTTAGAATCAGCAGGTTCTGGAAAAATCAAAGTAATCAAAGTTGTTAGAGAAGAAACAGGCTTAGGATTAAAAGAAGCTAAAGAAATCGTTGATGGTGCACCAAAAACATTAAAAGAAAAAGTTTCTAAAGAAGAAGCAGAAGCATTAAAAGCTAAATTAGAAGAAGCTGGTGCAACAGTAGAAATTAAATAATTTAATTTACACATTAAAAAAAGAGCAGATGTATCTGCTCTTTTTTTATACTGTAAGTTAGTCACAATACTAGGGACAGTTGCAAAATAAAAGATAGCCCTTAAATTACAAAAAATTAATAAAACCATAAAACAAGCCCTAGATTTCAACATCTAGTGCTTGTTTTCGGTATAATATTAATATGAAAAGCAAAAATAATATACCATGCTTAAATTTTAATTTAAATCACGGGACAAATTCAATTTCTAAAGTATATAAATGTTTTGATTAAAACTTCAATTAAAAATTAAAAAGAAAAAGCTATTGCAAAATAACCAAAAAAGTTATTTCGCAACAGCCTCATGATATTATTATTCATTTTTTGAAGCTAATTTTGAATTAAATTTGTTCATATCCATCTTACCTTCCCAACGGTCTACAACAACTGCACATACCATTGAGCCGCATACATTTAACATTGTACGTCCCATGTCGACGATTGGATCAATTCCAAATACTGCACCTATACTATCAATTACACCTCCTAATCCGATACCGTTTAATGTAACTGTAGCTGCTACTGTAGCTGTTCCGGGTACACCTGCTATACCGATTGAACCGATGGTTACAACGATTACTAATAATACCAAGAATGATATATCTATTGTTACACCTGTTGCGGAAGCTACTAAAACACCAAGCATTGCAGGGAATACACCGGCACAACCATTCATACCAATTGTTGTACCTAATGTCCCGATAAAGTTAGCAGTTTGGTTTGATACACCCATTTCATTTTCTAATGTTGAGAGTGTATATGGTAATGTCCCGACACTTGAACGTGATGAAAATGCAAATAATAGTGTTGTAAATGCCTTTTTATAGAATTTGATAGGATTTACACCAACTGTTAGTAAAATTAATACATATACTAATAACATTATAATTACAGAAGTGTATAATGCAGTGATGAAGCCAATCATACCCATTATTGAATTAATACCATTTGAAATTATTGCATTTGCGACTAATGCGATTACGCCATAAGGCATAAATTTAATAATGTTAGTTAAAACACTGGTCACAGCAACTTTTGCTGATACTAGAAAATCCTTAAAAGGCTTTATTTTTTCCGGCTTTTTAGCTGATAAGAAACGCAATGCTGATGCAAATAAAGCAGCAACTATAACTACTGATACTATACTACTATTTGTAGACATTACTTGAAAAATATTATTAGGTATTAATTGTAAGAAAAATTGAGGAAAGCTTTGAGAAGCAATATTTTTCATTGACTCAATTTTTCCTTCTGTTAACTCCGCTGCGAAACCAGAAGCGTTTAGATTAAATATATTTACTACAATTATTGCAACTATAGCAGCTATAGCTGTTGTGCCTAAAAGTGTTAAAAATGATTTCCATGTTAAAGATTTAATGCTTCCACTTTTGATATTTGTCATTACTTCTATAATTGATAAAAATACTACCGGAACAGCAAGTAATTGAACAAGCTTTAAGAATCCACTACCTACAAGAGAATACCACGTAGTAATTTCAACACGAGCAAATTCTTTATATAGAGTATTTGTTGTTCCTAAAATGTCTAACCCTATTCCTAAAATTAAACCTATAACTAGAGATATTATCATTCTTTTTGCAAATGAAACTTTTTTGTCTTTTAATACTTTTAGTAAAAATATACTCGCAATTAAAAGTATTATAGCTATTATAGTATAGTAATTGCTGATTTTTAAGAAACCAGTAAAAAATTTATTATTTATCATAAATTTTCTCCTTAATTATAATTATGTTTTTTATTTGGCAGCATTTGCTGCTACATTTATTGCTTCCCATGTTGAAGCGAATGGAGGGGAGTATGCAAAATCAATAAATCCTAATTCGCTTGTTTTTAATCCTGCATAAATTGCTGTTGTTAATCCTGTCATACGTAAGATTGCATCTGATTTCCCAAATACCTGAGCCCCTAAAATAACTTTAGTATTTGCATCATAAACAAGCTTTATAGTTATTTTTGATTGACCGGGCCAATAGTTTGTATGATTATTTGTATTTACAATTGTAGTTTTAATATTAAAGCCTTTTTCAATTGCAAGTTTTTCTGTTAAACCAGTGCTACCGGCTTCGAAATCACCGACCTTAATTGAACAGCTTCCTAAAGTTCCGATAAACTCCTCATAATTTTTTTCATCTGATACAATATTGGTGCCTATTAATCTACCTAATTTATTTGCGGATGTTGCTAAAGGTAAGTAAATATCACCTATTATTTTGTGAGGGACTGTGGCACAGTCGCCGGCAGCAAATACATCTTTTATAGAAGTCCTTCCGAATTTATCAATAATAATTGCTCCATTAGGTAATTTGGCTAGATTTTCATCTTTAATGAATGATGTATTTGGTTTAAATCCTATAGCTAATATTACAGCATCCGCATCGAATTTATCATTAGTTGTAATAACCTTTTTAATAGCGTTATTTTCAGTAATCAGGTTTTCAAATTTTTCATTTAAAACTATTTTGATACCTTTTTCTTCTAATGCTTTTTGAATTTGATCAGAAAATTCTGGATCGAATGGTCCGTTTATTATTTTATCTGCACCTTGTATTAATGTAATTTTTTTACCTAAATGAGCTAGTTGTTCTGCTACTTCTATACCTATAAATCCAGCACCGACTATAACAATTTTTTCATAATTAGGTAAGTTTTTTTTCAATTTTTCAACATTTGATAATTTTGTAATGGTATAAAAATTATCAGAATTGATTCCATTTATGTTTGGAATAATAGGGACAGCTCCTGATGAAATCATAAGTTTATCATATGATTTTTCGAAAGTGATACCATTTTCTAAATTTTTAACTAGAATTTTTTTATCCTTGAAATTAATTTCTAATACTTCATGTTTTAACATTAGATTTATTCCGGATTCTTCTATTTGTTGAGGTGTACGAGCAAACATATTATTTGGGTCTTCAAATTGATTTCCTAAGTAATATGGTAATCCACACGCTCCAAATGATATGTAAGATTCTTTTTCTATTACAGTGATGTTAGTGTTTTTATTAACTCGTTTAGCTTTTGCTGCCACACTCATACCTGCAGCTATACCACCTATGATGATTATTTCCATTTTTCCTCCATAATTTAATGTTATTGATTCCTTTTTTATTTTATAATTAGTTTTTTTAATACTAATTAATAAAAGAATAAAAAAATCACTACAATGAAAAATATACCCAAAAGTTTTATTATTTATCAGTTGTTTGAATATTAATATTGATTTAGTTAAATCAAAAGTCATATCATAAACTTATATAGAAAAATGATTATTACAAATTTTTTCAAATATCTTATTATTTTTTTGATTTTCTTTATGATATTAATAAAAATTGAATTGTTTTATTTACTCTTAGAATGTATAATGTATATTGTTAATATAATTTATATATTAAATTTAAATAATATGATGAAGGGTAAAGTATGAGTGAACCACAAATACATAAGATTAATTATCAAATTAAGTTGGAGCAAATATTAGAAAAAGAGTCAAAAGTTGGTAGAATTCCAAAACTTTTATTACATAGTTGTTGTGCTCCATGTAGTACATATGTTTTGGAGTACTTAACACCATATTTTGATATTACAGTTTTATATTATAATCCAAACATTCATCCTACAGAAGAATTTTACAAGCGAGAAGCAGAACAAGAGAGATTTATAAATCTTGTTAATAAAGTAAATAAGATTGAACTTATGAAAACAGATTATAATCCTAAAGAATACTTTTCAGTTGTTAAAGGCCATGAGCTCGATAAGGAAGGTGGTCCACGATGTGGAATTTGTTTTAACCTTAGACTTGGATATGCTGCCAAATTTGCAAAAGAACATGGATTTGACTATTTTACAACAACTCTTTCTATTTCACCATATAAAAATTCACAATTGATAAATCATATTGGTGAAGAATTAGAAAAAAAATATAATGTAAGATATTTGTATGCTGATTTTAAGAAGAAGAATGGATTTAAGCGTTCTTTGGAGCTTTGTAAAAAATTTGATATATATAGACAAAATTATTGTGGATGTGTATTTTCATTAAAAGAGGCAAATGATAGAAGAAAGCAAAAAGAGTTAGAAGAACAAAAATTAATGGAACAGTTAAAAGAAGATATAAAAGGAGTAAATGCAAAATAGTTTGCATTTTATCTTTTTTTATCATACAATTATATTAACTTAATAATATTATCAAGAGAGACTGAGGGAATAGCCCCAATGAAGTCCGGCAACCTATTAAGTTAGGTGCTAAATGCTACAGGTGATCACCTGAAAGATAAGACAGACAGCCTTACTTTTCAGTGAGGTATTTTTGTTTTAAATAAAAATTATTTTAAGAAAGGAAGAGTTATGAAAAAATTATTAACATCAGAATCGGTTACACAAGGTCATCCGGATAAAGTATGTGACCAAATATCAGATGCTATTTTAGATGCTTATTTAAGTCAAGATGAAAATTCAAGAGTTGCATGTGAAGTCGTAGCTTCTTATAACACTTTGTTTATAACAGGAGAAATCACATCAAAAGGCAATGTAGATGTAGAACAAGTTGCAAGAGATGTTATTGCAAAAATAGGATACAATAAAAAAGAATATGGTTTTGAATCTAAAAATTGTGAAATTATTATAAAATTAAATGAACAATCTCCGGATATTGCATTAGGAGTAGATAATTCTCAAGAAGCTAAAGGACACAGCACTGACCCATATGATAAAATCGGGGCAGGAGATCAAGGTATGGTATTTGGATATGCAACAGATGAAACAGAAGAATATATGCCAATGCCTTTGATTCTATCCCACAAGCTAGCTAAAAAACTGGCGGAAGTTAGAGAAAATGGAGAACTAAGCTATTTAAGACCAGATGGGAAAACTCAGGTAACAGTTGAATATGTTGATGGTAAGCCTAAAAAGATAGAAACGATTTTAATTTCAACGCAACATGATGAAGACGTGACATTAGAAACAATTAGAAAAGATTTAATGGAAAAAGTTATTGCACCAATAATTGATAAATCTCTTGTGGATGAAAATACGAAATATCTTGTAAATCCAACAGGTCGATTTGTTATTGGTGGACCTGTAAGTGATAGTGGACTAACAGGAAGGAAAATAATAGTTGACACTTATGGGGGCTTTTCAAGACATGGCGGTGGAGCATATTCAGGAAAAGATGCATCTAAAGTTGATAGATCTGCATCATACATGGCAAGATATATTGCTAAAAATATGGTTGCAGCAGGACTTGCTAAAAAGTTAGAAGTAGGAGTTGCTTATTCAATAGGAATCGCAAAACCAGTTTCAATTTATGTGGATAGCTATGAAACAGGTGTTTTAGATGATGATAGATTGACAGAAATTGTTAAAGAAAAATTTGATTTAAGACCAGCAGCAATAATTGATACTTTAGGATTAAAAAAACCAATATTTGCACAAACTGCAGTATATGGACATTATGGTAGATGTGATGTAAATTTACCATGGGAAAGATTAGATAGAGTTGAAGAATTGAAGAAATTAATATAGTAAACCAAAAATCAACTTACGGCACTAGTCCTCGCTTCTTGAACTGTCCAAAAAAGTTGATTTTTGGTATAACTTTTTTGGACAGTTCACCTGTGGAACTAAGGAAGTGTCTACGTTGATTTTTGGCTTTTTATTAATATAAAATATATTTTGCAGTCAATATATGAAACTTTCATAAATTAAAAAGATTATTTCTAAAGTATGCTACCTAAATTTTTGAGTTGGATATAAAAATCTAAGCTAGATTTTAAAACCTATGGATTATTTATTCATACTTAAAGTGTTTATGCGGTTTAACTAGTTTTTTTTTCTTCGGATAATTAGTTATAGATGTAGTCTATATTGTTATTGGATATAAATTTGTAATTCTTATTATATAAAATTATGGTAGAAATGCGATAAAATGTTAATGTCAATATTGTTACATTTTTTTTATAATTAAAAGCAGACAGATTTCAAAATTTTACAGGTTTTGTCCGTAAAATTTTGAATATTTTGAAGAAAATAGCAGACAAAAAGCCTTTATTTGCCATTTTTGTCCGTAAATTTTAAGTAGGAATGTGAATTACTTCGATAAAAGCAGATGAAATTAATGAAATTAAACATTTCATCCGTAAAATATGCTGATAAAAGCAGATGAAAATGTTAAAAATAGAGATTTTATCCGTAAAATAGTTAAATATCTATAAGTTCGTGAATATAACCAATAGGTTTATATGATTTATGAGCAGTATAGCCACGTTTATGCTCATAAAAACTTGAATAGATTTGTAAATAATTTCCTTTTTTATTGTTAGTTTTTTAGAAATAAGCCATAAAATGCAATACTTATCATTACAGCACCATAGTACCATTTAGTTAATCTACACAGACACTTGGAGAAAAGAAATCCCTTATTTTATAGCACCATAGCACCATTTAGTAAATAAGAGAAAAATTTTTTTGTCAAGTTTTTTAGAATTTAAAAAATCTAGTAAATATGCCAGCTTAAAGTATGTGGGATATTAATTTAATCAAAAAAATCATGGTGCTAAATCATAAAGACGGGAAAAAATATATATTCAATTATAGTTTTGAAATATATTGACATATACAAAAAAATCTAATAAACTGATGTAGTAGGTAGTATTTTTAAATATAATATTAAATTTTAATTAAATATTTTCAAATGTTATCTACTAAATTTATTTTTAAATGAGGAAAATATGTGGTTCAAACCTAAAGTGATAGTTGCAGAATTTTTTGAGATATTAACAAAGTACGAAGTGATTTGAGGTTTGATATGGATAATTTTAAGAAATATAAATCTAAGACAATAAGTATAATTTCTTTTATTATATTTATTTTATTACAACTTATAACGTTAGTTCCGCCCATTATTATGAAAAATATAGTAGATGAATATATTCCTAAAAATAGTGTAGATAAGATTTTTTTAGGTATATTTTTATTTGTCCTAATTCCGTTTACATATATTACAATTCAGGCTATATTTAATTATATAACTATTGTATTTGCAAGAAAAAATGGTAATAAGTTATCTATAGATATTTTAAGTAATTTAATTAATCAAAATAAATCTTTTTTTGATAAAAATAATTCAGTCGAGTTGGCTACTTATGCTTCAAAGGAATCTGTAAATTATATAAATTTTTATGTATCTGAGCTTCCAAAATATTATGGCTTTATAATTATTTGTGTAGTGATTTTTGGATTAATATTAAGATATTCAATTTATCTATCTTTATTGCAATTATTTATTATACCTTTAGCTATATTTCCAATTAAAATAATATCTTCAAAATTAGATAAAAACATACGTAGTGTTTTAGAAAATAATGCTAAGTCAAATCAAATTAGAGCGGATATATTTAAAAGAATAGATACGGTAAAATCTTTAAGAATTGAGAACCAAAAGATTGATGAGGTTAAGGTAATAAATTCAAAAACATCAAAGATATGGGGGAAAATAGCAGCACTAGATATGATAACGGGTATTTGGATGACAGGATTTTTATCTATGTTATTTACCGGTTTAACATTTGGTATTGGAGCATATATTATTAGTCAAAATATCGAAATGATTTCTATTGGTGAATTGATATCTATACTCTCATTAGTTTCTATTTTGTATGTAAATATAAATAATATATTTAGAACTAATATTGAAATAAAAAAACATGATGCTGAAAATCATAAGTTATTTTCATATTTAACCTTAATAGGCGAGGATACGAAGGACAAGATAAATCTAAACAGCATAGATAGCATAAAAATTAACAAACTAAGTTTTTCATATAATGAAAATAAAAGTATAATAAAAGACTTTGATTTTGAATGTAAAAAAGGTGATTTTATAGGATTAATAGGGAAAAGTGGAGTAGGGAAATCTACCATTTTTAATTTATTACTTAAATTTTATGATGTGGAAAATAATATAATATTTTATAATGATATAGATATTAATAAAATAAACCCGTTAAGTATTAGAGATAATGTAACAAAAATTTCACAACAAATTGATTTATTTCCTGGAACTATTGAATATAATTTAAGACTTTCAAATAAAGAAGTATCGAATGAAGAAATACACGAAATATTAAAATTTGTTAAATTAGATAATTATATTTCAAGTTTAGAGGAGGGTATAAATACCGATATAGGAGAGGCTGGTAAGCTAATGTCCGGTGGAGAGATGCAAAGATTAGCATTAGCACAAGGTTTACTTAGAAAAAATAATGTATTATTATTAGATGAAATAACATCAAATATAGATAAGAATACTGAAAAAATTATTAAGGAAAATATATTGAAGTTGCATAATACTGGGGAATATATTATAATAGCAATCAGTCATAACAAGGAATTTCTTGAGGATTGTGATAAAATTTATGAACTTAAATAGAATTAAAATAATAATTTTTTAATGTCTTTATCATTAAAATAAGGGAAAATAGAAAAACTAAAATAAAAAAAATCAACGTAGGCACCTCCGCAGAGTTCGCAAGAACTAGAGGATTAGTGCCGAGAGTTGATTTTTTTATTCTTTAATAAACACTAACCTATTTTCTTCTGACAATTCTTCACTATATGACAATTCATCTTTAATCTTTTTTAATTTTTCTGTAGATTTAATATTATTTTTTGCAAGATATGATACCATCCATCCACGTCCTTTTTTTGAGGTTGTTGAATGAGTTTTTAATTTACCATTTTTATTTTCATAAAATTCAAAGTCTATCCAATTGTAGTTTGATTTATCGAATAAATCTGAAAATTCATTACTTGCAAGGTTTAATACAGTTTCACCATTTGGAATTTCTAGATTGTATAATGGTTTCCAAAAGGATTTTAGAGTTGTATTATCAATTTTTATTTTTGATAGAAAATCAAGTCTATAAGGCTTTATAAGTGTATTTGGAGAAATTGGACCATATAAAGCTGATAAAATAAGCAAATTTTCGTTTAAGTATTTTAATTGTTCATCATTAAATGAAGATGGGTTCATGATTTTGTAAGATAAACCATTATACATAAAAAGAGCTAGATAAGTTATATTTTTACTGAATGATGAAATGTAGCCTTTTACTGTTTCTAAAATACTGTCATTAATTTTTAATTTTTTCTTTAACTCTTCATCTGATAATTTTTGTAATTCATTAATTATTTTGTGAGTTTCTTCTGTTAAAATCCAATCTGTATTAATTGGATTATCTAATTTCATATCTTTTGTAGGTGAGAATATTATTTTCATAGTAATCCTTTCTAGTTTAATACTTTAATTATAGCAAAAAATACAAGAGTTTATGTGATATAATTTATATAAGTGAGGTTTTATGGATTTAGAATACTTTATGAATGAGGCAATAAAAGAGGCTAAAAAGGCTTTAGAAAATGGAGAAGTTCCAATTGGAGCAGTTGTGGTTTTAGATGGAAAGATTATTGGGAGAGGACACAATATGGTTGAAACTAATAATCATGCATTTGAACATGCAGAAATAAACGCAATAAAAGAAGCTGAAGATTATATTGGAGATTGGAGACTTGATGGTGCGGTTTTATTTACTACATTGGAGCCATGTATAATGTGTGCAGGGGCAATAATTCATAGTAGGATTAAAACTTTGGTATTTGGTGCGAAGGATGTGCAAAGAGGATTTGCAGGCTCTATATTAAATGTTGTTGATGATGGTATTTTTAACCATAGAGTTGAGGTTGTTTCAGGAATTAAATCTCAAGAATGTAAAGAATTAATAGATAATTTTTTTAAGGAAAAACGTAAGAAGAAGTAGGTGATATACATGGAATTTACACATTTACATTTACATACAGAATATAGCCTTTTAGATGGTTTTGCTAAAATTGACAAAGTATTAGATAGATGTGTTGAATATGGAATGAAATCTGTAGCGATTACAGACCATGGAGTGATGTTTGGAGTTATAGATTTTTATAAAAAGGCAAAAAAAAGAGGAATAAAACCAATTATTGGGTGTGAGATATATTTAAGTGAGGGCTCTTATTTAGAAAAAACACCTCAAAATAAAAAAAGATATCATTTAATTTTACTTGCTGAAAATTGGATAGGATATCAAAATTTAATAAAAATTGTTTCAGAGAGTTTCATCAATGGATATTATTACAAACCTAGAGTTGATAAAAGTGTATTGAAAAAATATTCTGAAGGGATAATAGCATTGTCAGCTTGCATGAGTGGTGAAGTCCAAATTCATATAAGAAATAATGAAATAGAATTTGCTAAAAAATCTGCTTTAGAATATAAGGAAATATTTGGTGAAGATAACTTTTATTTAGAATTACAAGATCATGGGCTTTTAGAACAAAAGAAAATTAATAAATATCTAAAAGAATTTAGTAAAGAATTAGAAATTCCACTAGTTGCTACAAATGATGTTCATTATACAGATCAGGAAGATGCAAAAATTCAAGATATTTTAATGTGTATATCAACAGGAAAGACTGTTGATAATCTTGATAGAATGAGATTTCCAAATTCTCAATTTTATTTTAAGAGTCCTAAAGAAATGGAAAAATTATTTCAGGATACTCCAGAGGCACTTATAAATACACAAGTTATAGCAGAAAGATGTAATGTTGATTTTAAGTTTCATGATATGCATTTACCATTTTTTGATATTCAAGAAAATCATGAACAATATTTAAGAGAACTTGTGTTTAGCGGACTTAAAAATAAATATAATGAATTAACTGAAAATATAATAAATAGAGCTAATGAAGAACTTGATATAATCAATAAAATGGGTTTTACGGATTATTTCTTAATTGTATGGGATTTTATTGACTATGCTAAAAAGCAAGGTATAGCTGTAGGACCTGGAAGAGGGTCAGCTGCCGGGTCAATAGTTTCGTATTCATTGGGAATTACAGGATTGGATCCTATAAAATATGATTTACTTTTTGAAAGATTTTTAAATCCTGAGAGAGTATCAATGCCTGATATTGATATTGATTTTGATTATGAAAGAAGAAATGAAGTAATTGAATATGTAAAAGAAAAATATGGGGAAAGTAATGTGGCTCAAATAGTTACATTTGGAACGTTAGCTGCCAGAAATGCAATTAGAGATGTAGGTAGAGTTACATCAGTTAATAGTGATGTTGTTGATAAAATTGCAAAGCAAGTACCTCAAGAAATAAATATGACTATAAAAAAAGCTCTTAATATCTCGGAAGATTTTAGAAAGTCTTATGAGGCTTCCGATGAAAATAAAAAACTTATTGATACAGCGATGCAAATAGAAGGAATGCCGAAAAATACATCTACTCATGCAGCAGGTGTAGTAATAGCATCTAAACCATTAAATGAATTTGTCCCATTATATATAGGAGATAAATCTATTCTTACTCAATACAATATGACGGAACTTGAAGAATTGGGTTTATTGAAAATGGATTTTTTAGGTCTTCGTACGCTGACAGTTATAAGTGATTCTATAAAATTGGTAAAATACAATAAGGGAATAGATATAGATATTGAAAATATAGATTTAAATGATAAAGAAGTTTTGAATATTTTTAATGTTGCAGAAACAATAGGGGTATTTCAATTTGAATCAGAAGGAATGCGAGCGTTTTTGAAAGAATTGAAACCTACGAGGTTTGATGATCTTATAGCAGCAAATTCACTATTTAGACCTGGCCCCATGAATGAAATTCCAAATTATATCAGAAATAGACACAATAAAGAGTTAGTAACATATCTTCACCCTTTATTAGAATCTATTTTAGAGCCAACATACGGAACGATAGTATTTCAAGAACAAGTTATGCAAATTGTACAGAAGTTAGCAGGTTTTTCATTAGGAGAAGCTGATAATTTAAGACGTGCAATGGGGAAAAAGAAAATGAAAGTCATGGAAGAAAATAGAGAATATTTTATTTATGGAAGGATTGAAAATGGAGAAATATCAGTTCCGGGATGCCTTAGAAATGGAATTGATGAAGATATAGCAAATAAAATTTATGATTTGATGATTGATTTTGCAAAATATGCATTTAATAAATCACATTCTGCGGCATATTCCTTTGTTGCATTTCAAACAGCTTGGCTTAAAGTTCATTATCCGGAAGAGTTTATGGCATCATTATTATCTTCTGTAATGGGAAGCTCAGATAAAGTTTATCTTTATATAAAAGAAGCAAAAAAAATGGGAATAGAAATATTATTGCCTAGTGTAAATTCATCTTATAAAAATTTTTCGGTAGAAGGCAGAAAAATCAGAATTGGACTTTCTGTAATAAAAAGCTTAGGAGTTAATATTGTTGAAGCAATAGTAAATGAAAGAAAAAAGGGCAAATTTAAGGATTTTGATGATTTTGTTGAAAGAATGGTAAATAATTCAGAAGCCAAACTAAACAAAAAATCTTTAGAATATTTAATTTTTTCCGGAGCTATGGATGGATTTGGACTGAATAGAGCACAGATGGTTTCAATATGTGAAAGAGCTGTAGAGAGATATTCAAAAAGCAATAACAATATAATTGGACAGGAAGATATATTTTCAATGATAAATGGAAATAATTTTAAAATTGAAGTCCCAAAAATACCGGAATTTTCAAAGGTAGAGATGTTAAAAAAAGAAAAAGAATATATAGGGGCATATATTACAGATCACCCTTTTAGTTCGTAT
The DNA here is from genome assembly GCF_046035495.1 of Helcococcus sp. KG196. Taxonomy (NCBI): domain Bacteria; kingdom Bacillati; phylum Bacillota; class Tissierellia; order Tissierellales; family Peptoniphilaceae; genus Helcococcus; species Helcococcus sp. KG196. The sequence goes on along the minus strand of NZ_JBFNFI010000002.1, from coordinate 121,722 downwards.
GAGAAATTAGTTTCCAATTATGTTGATTTTACTACATTAGATTTAATTGAGGAAAAAGTTAAATATGATAAAAATGTAATATTTTCTGGCATAATAATTTCAGTTAAAGCAATTTTTACAAAACAAAATAGAAAAATGTGTTTTATAGAGTTAGAAGATATTTACGGAAAAATAGAAGCTGTTGTTTTTCCGCAAATATATGAAAAATACAAGGAAATATTAATAGAGGATAAGGCGGTTCTCATAAATGGAAAATTACAAATAAATGATAATAGAGCTGCAAATATAATAATTAATAATATAAGAGAAATAAATAACGAAATTTTTTCACAAAATAGTGAAAGAAATGGTATAATATACGAGGACAAAGTTCTATATTTAAAAATGAAATATTCAGATAAAAATATATATTCTAAAATTAGAAATGAATTACTTAAATATAAAGGAAAATCTGAGGTAGTTATTTATTTTTATGATATAAGTAAATCAGTTTCATTAAAAAATATAAAAATAAATTTAGATTTAACTTTGATAAATAGTTTAGTAAATTTACTAGGCAATGATAGTGTAATAATAAAGTAGGAGGAAGTATGAAGACAATTGGTATCTTGACTTCAGGTGGAGATGCACCTGGGATGAATGCCGCTATTAGAGCTATTGCAAGAACTGCATTTGCAAATGGTTTAAGAGTAAAAGGAATAAGAAATGGTTTTGATGGTTTAATCAAAGGTGATATATATGAAATGAATATATCATCTGTAGCAGATATTGTTCACAAAGGTGGTACAATTTTAGGTTCTGCAAGATCTTTGGAATTTAAGACTAAAGAAGGTCAAGACAAAGCTATGGAAATCATTAAAAACTTTGATATAGATGGAATAGTTGTATTAGGTGGAGATGGATCATTCCAAGGAGCAAATGTATTACATGAAAGAGGAATTAAGACAATAGGGATACCATGTACCATTGATAATGATATGGGATATACAGATTGGACAATAGGGTTTGATACAGCCGTTGAAACATGTAAAGAAGCTATAAGCAAATTAAGAGATACATCATCATCTCATGGTAGAGGAAATGTGGTTGAAGTAATGGGAAGAAACTGTGGGGACATTGCACTTTATGCAGGTGTTGCAGGAGGTGCGGAAAGTATTTTAGTTCCTGAAGTTCCGGTTGATATGGAACAGGTTATTTCAAGAGTTCAAAGAGGTAAAGCTAGAGGTAAATTACATCATATCGTTGTTGTAGCTGAAGGTATAGGAAATCCACAAAATATAGCAAAAGAAATCCAAGATAAAACAGGAGTTGAAACAAAATTAACTATTTTAGGTCATGTTCAAAGAGGTGGAAGCCCTGCATTAAGAGATGCAATTATGGCAAGTGAAATGGGGGTTAAGGCTGTTGAATTGTTGATGGAAGGTAAGAGCTCTTTAGCAATTGGTATTAAAGGAGGTAAAATATTTTCAATGTATATACCAGATGCTATAAAAATTAAGAGTGAATTTAACACGGAATTATACACAATAGCTAGTATATTAGCAAATTAGGAGGGATTATAATGAAAAGAACAAAAATTGTATGTACAATTGGACCGGCTTCTGAATCAGAAGACAAATTAAAGGAATTAATGGAAATGGGAATGAATGTTTGTCGCTTGAATTTTTCACATGGCGATCATTCAGAACATTTACAAAGAATTCAAAATATTAAAAAAGTTAGAGAAAAATTAGGCAACTATACTGCGATTATGTTGGATACAAAAGGACCAGAAATTAGAATTGGTACTTTTAAGGATGGTATGGTTGTAAGTTTAAAATCCGGGGATAAATTTACACTAACAACAAGAGATATTGTTGGTGACCAATCAATCGTTTCAGTTTCATATAAAGATTTACCAAAAGATTTAGTTCCGGGAAATAGAGTTTTAATTGATGATGGTTTAGTAGAATTTGTCGTAGATTCAATTGAAGATACAGAAATTCATACAACTGTTGTTAACTATGGTGATATTAAAGATAGAAAAGGATTAAATGCACCAAGTATCAAAATTAATCTACCAGCATTAACAGAAAAAGATATTAATGATATTAAATTTGGTGTTGAAAACGGAATTGATTTTATTGCAGCATCATTTATTAGAAAAGCAGATGACGTTTTAGCAATTAGAAAAGTTTTAGAAGAATGTGGCGGAGAACATGTACACATAATCTCAAAAATTGAAAGTGAAGAGGGTGTTGAAAACTTAGATGAAATCATTGAAGTATCAGATGGTATAATGGTTGCTAGAGGGGATTTGGGTGTTGAAGTTTCAAATGAAAGAGTTCCTTTGGTACAAAAAGAAATTATTAGAAAATGTAATTTATTAGGAAAACCTGTTATAACAGCTACTCAAATGTTAGATTCAATGATAAGAAATCCGAGACCAACAAGAGCTGAAGTAAATGACGTTGCTAATGCTATTTTAGATGGTTCTGATGCAATTATGTTATCAGGAGAAACAGCAGCAGGTAAATATCCGGTTGAAGCTGTAGAAACGATGAAAAGAATTGCATTACATATTGAATCATCAATTGACTATAAAAAAGCTGTTGAATCAAGAAAAGAATGGATTGAAAGTGATCCAACTAATGCAATTTCTAATTCGGTATCAAGAATTGCAGAGCAATTAAATGCTAATGCTATTGTTGCAGCTACAACATCAGGTGGTACAGCAAGATCAATTTCTAAATTTAGACCTGAAACTCAAATTATTGCTACAACACATATCCCAGAGGTTGCAAGAAAATTATCATTGGTATGGGGTGTTTATCCAATATTAACAAAGAGAGTTGAATTAACAGATCAATTAATTGACAATTCAATTTCAGAAGCACTGAAAAATAAATTTATCAATGAAGGTGATTTAATAGTATTATCAGCAGGGATTCCAGTTGCGACACCTGGTTCAACAAATATGTTAAAAGTTCATACTGTTGCTAAAATTCTTTCACAAGGACAACCAATAGGAAAGAGTTCTGTAGTTGCGAGAGCTTGTGTTGTTGAAACATCAGAACAACTAAAGGATAAATTTATGGATGGAGATATTATTGTTGCTAAGTATACAGATGCAGAAATGATTCCATTCATTGAAAAATCAGCAGGTATTATTGTAGAACAAGGTGGTTTGACATCTCATGCAGCAATTACAGCATTAAATTACAAATTACCGGCAATTATCGGTGCTGATTTGACAAAAGAAAAGATTGAAAATGGACAATTAATAACATTAGACGCTTATGCAGGTATCGTATATGACGGTTCAGCAAAAGTTATGTAATAAAAAAATTTAAGTATAATTTAAAATATTAAAATAAACAAGGGGGTATAGCAAAATAACTAAAAATGTTATTTTGTAATTCTCCCTTGTTTTATTTTTTTTTATTTATTTTTTTGAAAACTTTCGCATTAAATTTTATTTTATTAAAATAAATTAACTTTTTTGTAACTTGTGTAATGTTTTTTAATCTTTTTGTAACTTTTTGTGTTATAATATTTTTTGGGTAGGTACATATGATTAGATTTGAAAATGTTAATAAAAAATATTCAGATAAAATTGTAGCGATAAACAATGTTTCATTTGAAGTAAAAAATGGAGAATTTGTATTTATTACAGGTGCAAGTGGAGCAGGAAAATCTACAATTACTAGATTATTATTAAAAGAGATAGACCCGGATGGTGGGAAGTTATATCTGATGGATGAGGATATTACAAAAGTTTCAAGAAGAATGATTCCAAAAATAAGAACAACAATAGGAGTAGTTTTTCAAGATTTTAGATTATTAGCAAATAGAACGGTTTATGAAAATATAGAATTTGTTTTAGATGTAAAAGGTTTATCAAGAAAAGATAAAAGAGAAAAGATAGATGAAGTGTTAGATATTGTTCATTTAAAGCATAGAAAAAAGGCTTATCCGAATGAATTATCCGGAGGGGAAAAGCAAAGATTATCTATAGCTAGAGCGTTATCCATTGAACCAAAGATAATATTAGCTGATGAACCAACCGGTAATTTGGATCCTAATACTGCGTGGGAAATTATGGATTGTTTTGAAGAAGTTAATAAAAAAGGCACAACTGTAGTTATAAATACACATTCAAAGGAAATTGTTGATAAAATGCAAAAAAGAGTAATTTCTTTGGCAAACGGAAATATTATTAGAGATTCCGTAGGAGGTTATGATGAAAGCATTTAGAAAATTAATTAATACCCTTAAAGAGGGACTTAAAGGAATATGGAAACATAAAAATTTAGGTCTTGTATCAATAACATCGACATTTTCTACACTTTTTGTAATAGGTATTATAATTATTATTACAGTGAGCATAAATAATGTAGCTTTACAGATACAAGGTAAAGTAAATGATGTTGAAATTTTTATAAAAAAAGATGCTACAGAAGTGCAAATTGCAGAGTTAAAACATAAAATAGAAACATCTCCAATAAAAAAGATTGTAGAATATAGATCTTCAAAACAGGCTTTGTCTATAATGAAACAGAGTTGGGGTGACAATTCTAAGTTGCTGGATAATTTAGAATTGGAAAAAGTTTTACCATCATCATTCATAGTAAAATTAGAAGATATATCTCAAACTAAAGAATTTGCAAAATCTTTACAAAGTGACAATATCATTGAAGAAATAAATTATTATAAAGATTTAGTTGATAAAGTTTATAAAGTATCAAATTATGTAAAAATATTTGGAGCGATTTTGGTTGCTGTATTGATGGTAGTATCATTGTTTATAATTTCAAATACTATAAAATTAACAGTAGTTTCTAGGATAAATGAGATTGCGATAATGAAAAACGTTGGTGCAACTAATAATTACATAAGAATACCATTTATTATAGAGGGTATTTTTTATAGTTTATTAGCATCTATATTATCATTTATGGCTGTGTATTACCTATATAGATTTGTTTATATAAATTTTGGGGCGAGATTACAAAGTAACTTTACAATATTAAGTTTAATTAACCCTGAATTGTTGAAAGTAAGTTTATTCCAAATTATTAATTCATTGGGATTAGGAATAGGTGTAATAGGATCAATTTTCTCAATAAGGAGATATTTAATTAATAGAGAGGTAAAATATGTCAAGTAGGAAAAAATATATAAGATTTACAGCTTATGTTTTATCTATGATTTTGTTATTTGGAAATACAAAGTTTAATCACGCTTCTAATTTAAATCAAAAATTAAATAATACAAAAGATTCTTTAAATAAAATTGATTATGATATTGAAGCTAGAAATTATAAAATTGATAGTTATCAAGAAGAAATTGATGTAAATAAGGATGTTAAAAAGTCAATAAATGAAGAACTTTTGAAATTGCAGAAAGATAAAGCCTCTCTAGAGGAGCAGGTTGGTTTTTTAAATGGTGAGATTCAAAAAACTTTAAATAAAATCTATGAAAATGAAACTCAAATTTTAGAAATAAAAGATAAAATAATTAAAAATGAAAAAGAAGTAGAAGAAGTAAAGAAGAAAATATTAAAAAATACAAAATTATTAAAAGAAAGATTAGTAATTATGTATAAAATGGGAGATGCTCAAAAAGTAGAGGTTTTATTATCATCGAAAAATTTTAATGATTTTTTATCAAGAAATAAGATGATGACAACAATTACAAAAAATGATAAAAGTTTAATTCAAACATTAAAAACAGATAAAGAAAAATTAGATAAATTAATAAATGAATTAAATGGTCAGAAAAAAGTTTTAGAAATTACAAAACAAAATCTAAAAAAAGAAAAATCTGATTTAGATTCTCAGAAATCAGTTAAAGATAAATTGTTAAATGAAGTAAGAGCTAAAGAAGGGGAAAAATCTAAAAAGATTGAAGAATTAGATAAATATATAAGTGACTATGAATCAAAAATAAGTGAAAAGATTTCTGAAAAAAGGAGTTTACAAGAAAAAAAAGAATCTTTACAAAGTGAAATTGCAGATTTGGAAAGAAAAATTGAAGAAGAGGCTGAAGAAGCAAGATTGGAAGCTCTTAGAATCAAAAAAGCGGAATTGGATGAAATAAATACTTCAACTCACAATCATGGCAATGGTCAATTAGCATGGCCAACTGATGCAACTTATATTTCAAGTTATTTTGGATGGAGATCCGGTTTTACATTACAAGATGGTTCTTGGTATAATGGAGGATTCCATACTGGAGTGGATTTAGCCGGACCATTAGGCACAAATATATATGCAGCAGAAGATGGGGTTGTAACATTTGCCGGATGGAATGATTATGGTTATGGGAATTTAATTATAATTGATCATGGCAATGGAATGACAACAAGATATGCTCACCTAAATAGCGTACCTGTTTCGGTTGGACAACGTGTAAGTAGAGGACAATATATTGCTCCTATGGGAACTACGGGATATTCAACCGGTTCACATTTGCACTTTGAAGTAAGAATAAATGGAGAAGCACAAAATCCATTGTCTTATATTAGGTAATAAGATTAGGTACTATTACAAAATGACATTAGGCTATTTTGTAATAGTACCTTTTGTATTATATGTAATATGTAATATAATATATGTATAATTTTTGGAGGTAATATGAATAAAAAAGTTAAAATTATTATGTATTCATGTATTGTTGTTTTAATTTCTTTGGTTAGTTTTAATTTTGGAAGAAAGAGTATGCAACAAGATATAAAAAATACAACAATAAATTCAAGCAAAAAAGAAATTAAAACATTAAATTTTGATAGAGTTAATAAAAATATTTCATCTTTAGTTGATTTGATAGAGATAAAATATTTACACAAATTTAAATATGAAGATTTAGAACAAGGTATATATAAAGGTATGATTGATTCATTGAAAGATCAATATTCAACATTTTTTAATGAAGAAGAATTTAAGGAATTAATGAATCATACTTCAGGAGAATTTTCAGGGGTTGGTATACAAGTAGGGGTATCTGAAGATGGATATATTGAAGTTATTGCACCAATAAAGGGATCTCCTGCTGATAATGCAGGTGTTAAACCGGGAGATAAAATTTCTAAAATAAATGGTGAAGTATTTTTAGGAAAAGATTTAAATAAGGCCGTTAAAATAATGAGAGGAAAAGAAGGCGAATCAGTTGTTCTTACAGTAAAAAGATTAATAGACAATAAAGAACAAGATATTAATATTAAAATTACAAGAGCTGTAATTAATTTAGAGTCTGTATATCCAAAAATGTTGGATAATAATATTGGATATGTTTTAGTAACAAATTTTCAGGAAAATACAGCTAAAGAATTTGAAAAAGCTATAAAGGACTTAAAATCTCAAGGTGCTCAAAAATTGATTTTGGATTTAAGAAATAATCCAGGAGGACTTTTGGATTCGACGGTAAACATTGCAAATATGTTAATGAATAAAGGGATACTTATAACTGCTAAAGATAAAAATGGAAATGTGGAAAAATACGAGACTAAAGATGGTACATTAACAGATATGCCGATGGTAACATTAATTAATAAAGGTTCTGCATCAGCATCAGAAGTTATGTCCGGAGCATTAAAAGATAGAAAAAGGAGTATACTTGTTGGTGAAAATTCATATGGTAAGGGAGTAATTCAACAAATATTTCCATTTAATATAGATAATAAAAAAGAAGGATTAAAGATTACTATAGCTGAGTTTTTCACACCTAATGGAAATCAAATAAATAAAAAAGGTATAAAGCCTGATTATGAAGTGAAAATTCCGGGAAACGTGAAAAAAATAGGAGTTGATAATTTAGAAAATGATACACAACTACAAAAAGCTATTGAATTATTAAAATAAAGAAAAGAGTAATAATGACAGAATTTAATTTACAATCAAAATTTAAACCGATGGGAGATCAATCAAATGCAATAAAAACTTTGGTTGAAGGATTAAATAATGGAGATAAATTTCAAACATTAAAAGGTGTAACTGGTTCAGGTAAAACCTTTACTATGGCTAATATAATACAAAATGTAAATAGACCTACTTTAGTTTTAGCTCATAATAAAACTTTAGCTTATCAGTTATTTCAAGAGTTTAAGGAATTTTTTCCAAATGATTCTGTTGAATACTTTGTATCATATTATGATTATTATCAACCTGAAGCTTATGTATTTGCAACAGATACATATATTGCTAAAGATTCGTCAATAAATGATGAAATTGATAAAATGAGACACTCTGCAACGGCTGCTTTATATGAAAATAGAAATGTAATTATAGTGGCATCAGTTTCTTGTATTTATGGTTTGGGAGATCCGATTGATTATGAAAAGATGACAGTATCTTTAAGACCCGGAATGGAAATAGAAAGAGATGAAGTTTTAAAGAAATTAATCAATATACAATTCATGAGAAATGATATCGATTTTTCAAGAGGTACATTTAGGGTTAGAGGAGATATTGTAGATATATTTCCTGCTAATGCTACTGAAAATATATATAGAGTAGAGTTTTTTGGGGATGAAATAGATAGAATCTCAGAACTTAATTACTTAACTGGTGAAGTCATAAAACATTTAAATCACATCATGATTTTCCCGGCATCTCATTATGCAACTTCTAGAGATAAGATAAGTCTTGCAGTTAAGAGTATAGGTGAAGAACTACAAGAAAGATTAAAATGGTTTAATGATCATAATAAATTATTGGAAGCCCAAAGATTAGAGCAAAGAACAACCTATGATATTGAAATGCTTACAGAAGTTGGATTTGTATCGGGTATTGAAAATTATTCAAGACATTTAAGTCAAAGAGCTCCCGGTTCTAGACCATTTACATTATTAGACTATTTTTCAAAAGATTGGCTTTTGCTAGTTGATGAGTCACATGTTACTTTACCACAAGTTAGAGGAATGTATGAGGGAGACAGATCCAGAAAACAAAACCTTGTAGATTATGGATTTAGGTTACCATCAGCACTTGACAATAGACCTTTAAAGTTTAATGAGTTTGAACATTTGATAAATCAGGCTATATTCGTTTCAGCAACACCTGGAGAATATGAAAAAAATCATCAAAGTATAGAAGTTGAACAGGTTATTAGACCAACAGGATTGTTAGATCCTATAGTTGAAGTTAGACCAACAGAAAACCAAATTGATGATTTGTTTAATGAAATTACAGAAAATACAAAAAATGGGTATAGAACGCTTGTAACAACATTAACAAAAAGAATGGCAGAAGATTTGACTGATTTTATGAAAGATCATGGTATAAATGTTACCTATTTGCATTCAGACATAGATACAATAGAAAGAGTTGAAATTTTAAGAGATTTAAGACTTGGGAAATATGATGTTTTAGTGGGGATTAACTTATTAAGGGAAGGTTTAGATCTTCCTGAAGTGTCTTTGATAGCCATTATGGATGCGGATAAAGAAGGATTTTTAAGATCTGAAACATCTTTAATCCAAACTATTGGTAGAGCTGCGAGAAATGAAAATGGTAGAGTAATAATGTATGGGGATTCTATTACAAAATCAATGAATGTAGCGATAACTGAAACTAATAGAAGAAGAAAAATTCAAGAAGAATATAATAGAAAACATAATATAAAACCAAAATCAATTATAAAAGAAATTACAAATATCGTTACTGTATCAATGGCGGCTGAAAATTCTGAAATATATAAAACGGATACAAAATCTGTATCAACAGAACAAATGCATGAAATCATTGTAAATCTTGAAAAAGAAATGATTTCTGCTGCTGAAGTTTTGGATTTTGAAAAAGCAGCAAATTTAAGAGATCAAATAAGAAAATTAAAAAAAGAGTATGGAATTTAGGTGATTAGATGAGTTTAGAAAAAATAATAATAAAAGATGCAAGGGTAAATAACTTAAATCACATTGATCTAGAATTACCTAGAGATAAGATGATTGTTTTTACTGGACTTTCCGGTTCAGGAAAATCTTCTTTAGCGTTTGATACAATTTATGCAGAAGGGCAAAGAAGATATGTAGAGTCATTATCATCATATGCTAGACAATTTTTAGGTCAAATGGATAAACCTGAAGTAGAATCTATAGAGGGTTTATCCCCTTCTATTTCAATTGATCAAAAAACTACTAATAGGAATCCACGTTCAACAGTTGGAACTGTAACTGAAATATATGATTATCTAAGATTGTTGTTTGCAAAAGTTGGTCTTCCTCATTGTCCTGTATGTGGAAAAGAAATAAAAGCTATGTCTATCGATCAAATGGTTGATAGAGTATTAGAACTTGAAGAAAGAGATAAAATTTTAATTTTGTCATCAGTTATTGTTGCAAAAAAAGGTGAACATAAAAAGATTATTGAAAATATAAAGAAACAGGGATTTACAAGAATAAGAGTAGATGGAAATGTTTTAGATTTATCTATTGATGAAATCGAATTGGAAAAAAATAAAAAACATGATATTGAAATAGTTGTTGACAGATTAGTTATTAAAGATGGTATTGAATCAAGATTAGCCGGTTCGTTAGAAACTGCCTTAGATTTATCTGACGGAAGGGTTGTAGTTAATGTCATAAATAAAAAAGAATTTGTTATGTCATCATCACTATCTTGTCCTGATGGACACATGTCTTTAGGGGAAATATCTCCAAGATTATTTTCATTTAATGCTCCTTTTGGGGCATGTAGTGCATGTGACGGTTTAGGATATCATAAAGCGGTAGATCCGGAACTGGTAATACCTAATTATGAGGAATCTATCGATGATGGTGCCATTAAACCATTTGCAACAGCAAAAAAAGGGACGTTTTACTACGAAATATTTAGAGAATTAGCAAGGTTAAATAATTTTGATATGCAAACACCATTATCAAAAGCACCTAAAAAATTAATTGATGAAATACTTTATGGTTCGGATAAAAAATTAAAAATTAATTTTTCGTCACATTTTAAAGACGGTGGGAAAGATTTTAAAGTTGTAATGTGGGAAGGAGTGATTGAAAATTTAACAAGAAGACAAAATCAAACTTTTTCTGATGCAATGAAAAATAAAATAGAAGAATTTATGTCAGAGAATCAATGTGAAGTTTGTCATGGAAATAAATTAAAACCTGAAGTTTTAGCCATTACAATTAATGATAAGTCTATTATTGAGGTAACTGATTTATCAATTAGAGATGCATACAAATTTATAGAAAATATTAAATTTAGCGAGTCGCAAAGTATTATTGCTCAGCCTATAATTAAAGAAATTAAAGCAAGATTAAATTTTTTAAATGAAGTAGGATTAGATTATCTTACAATGTCAAGACAAGCGGGCACCCTTTCAGGGGGAGAATCTCAAAGAATTAGACTTGCTACACAAATTGGGGCTGGATTAGTAGGAGTTGTTTATGTTTTAGATGAACCAAGTATCGGTTTACATCAAAGAGATAATGAGAAATTGCTTAAGTCATTAAGAAATTTAACTAATTTGGGAAATACATTAATTGTTGTAGAGCATGATGAGGATACTATGAAGGAATCCGATTTAATTGTTGACATTGGGCCAGGGGCAGGTGTGCATGGTGGTAATGTCGTTGCTAAAGGCACTTATAATCAAATAATGAAGAATACTAAATCTATTACTGGTCAATATCTTTCGAGAAAAAAATTCATACCTGTTCCTGCTAAAAGAAGAAAACCATCTGGATTTATTGAAATAAAAGGGGCTAGACAAAACAATTTAAAAAATATTGATGTAAAAATTCCTTTAGGAGTAATGACATTAATTACAGGAGTTTCAGGATCTGGAAAATCATCACTGATTAATCAAATTTTTTATAATGGACTTATGAAAAAATTACATGGTTCAAGAGTTATAGTTGGAGAACATGATGAAATAACAGGTGTGCAACAAATTGATAAAATTATACAAATTGATCAAAGTCCGATAGGTAGGACACCACGTTCAAATCCTGTGACATATACAAAGACATTTGATAATATCAGAGATGTTTTTGCGATGACAAATGAAGCTAAAATGAGAGGATATGATAAAGGCCGATTTTCATTTAATGTAAAGGGAGGACGTTGTGAAAATTGTGATGGCGACGGTGTAATAAAAGTTGAAATGCACTTCTTACCGGATGTTTATGTTCCATGTGAAGTGTGTGGAGGTAAAAGATACAATAGGGAAACACTTCAAGTAAAATATAAAGATAAAGATATTTCGGATGTATTAAATATGACTGTTGAAGAGGGGCTTGAATTTTTCAAAAACCATGAACCAATAAAAAGAAAACTTCAAACATTAAATGATGTTGGGTTATCATATATCAAATTGGGGCAGCCATCAACACAACTTTCAGGTGGGGAAGCTCAAAGAATTAAGTTATCTAGCGAACTAGCTAAACGTTCAACAGGTAAAACTCTATATGTTTTAGATGAACCAACAACAGGTCTTCATACGGCTGATATTCATAAATTGGTTAAAGTATTAAATGATTTAGTAGAAGCAGGTAATTCGGTTGTAGTAATTGAACATAATTTAGATGTAATAAAAACAGCTGATTATATCATTGATTTAGGACCTGAAGGTGGAGATGGTGGTGGTATGATTGTCGCAGAAGGTACACCTGAAGAAATAGTAAAAGTAAATGAATCATATACAGGAAAATTTTTAAAACCTTATTTGGAAGAAAAAAATAAATAAAATATTGATTTATATAATTTAATATGTTATTATATTCCAAGAAAAAAATTAGGAGAAATAATATGCTAAAAAAATCAATTTTAACAATGGATAAATTAAAGAAAAAAGATATTTATAACATTTTAGATGATGCATTATTATTTTCTAATTCTTTTAAAGATTGGCATTTATCTCGTAAGAGATTAATTGCCAATCTTTTTTTTGAGCCAAGTACCAGAACACACTATTCATTTATATCAGCAGAGAATCAGTTGGGATTAAATATTGCAGATTTTAATCCTCAGACTAGTTCTCTTACAAAGGGAGAAAGTCTTTACGATACGGTAAAGACTTTTTCTTGTATAGGATATGATGCAGTTGTTATTAGACATACTCAAGATAATTATTTTGAAGAATTGGAAAATATTGATGTACATATAATTAATGCTGGAGATGGTAAGGGAAATCATCCAAGTCAATCGCTTTTAGATTTGTATACTGTTTATGATGAATTTAATACTTTTGAAAACATTAATGTATTAATTGTAGGAGATGTGAAGCACTCTAGAGTAGCACATTCAAACATACATGCTTTTGAAAAGATGGGTGCAAATGTTAAAGTTACCGGACCATTAGAACTTATGGATAAAGATGATAAGAGATATGTTAATTTTGACAAAGGGATAAAGTGGGCAGATGTAGTTATGCTTTTAAGAGTTCAATTTGAAAGACATGGAGAATTGTTAAAAATTAAAAAAGATGAATATCTTGAAAAATATGGTTTGACTATTGAAAGATATGAAAAAATGAAAAAACATGCAATAATAATGCATCCCGCTCCAGTTAATAGAGGCATAGAAATAGATGATTTACTTGTGGAATGTGAAAAATCAAGAATATTTAGACAAATGACAAATGGTGTATATATTAGAAAAGCCATGATTAAATATATTTTTGATGAAGAATTTTAGGAGTATTTATGATTATAAAAAATGCAAAAATTGTTGTAAAAGGCAACGAAACAAGAATAGTAGATATTAGGATAGAAAATGATAAGATAAGTAAAATTTTAGATAATATTGAAAATGTGGGAAATGAAAAAATAATTGATGCTGGAAATAATTTAACAATTCCCGGAGGAATTGATGTACATGTTCATTTAAGAGAGCCGGGATATGAATATAAAGAAACTATTAAAACCGGTACTATGGCAGCAGCTAAAGGAGGATATACAACGATATTACCAATGCCGAATTTGAATCCTCATCCGGATAATGTAAAAGCCTTCGAAAAATATTTAAATAAAATAAAACAAGATGCAGTAGTGAAAGTAATTCCTTATTCATGTATTACAATTTTATCTAAAGGTGAAGAACTTGTAGATATGGAAGCTCTAAATAAAATATATGGAGTTAGATATTTTACAGATGATGGAGTTGGTGTAGATACAGAGAAAATTATGAAATTAGCAATGATAAAGGCTAAAGAAATAAATGGTCTTATAGCGGCACATACAGAAGATATGAGTTATAGAAAGCTAAATTCATGTGTTCATGATGGTGAAAATGCTAAAAAAAATGGATGGGTGGGAATCCCGTCAGAAACAGAATTTAAGCAGATTGAAAGAGATTTAAGATTAGCGGAAGAAACAGGAACTAAATATCATATTTGTCATATTTCTGCAAAAGAATCCGTTGAACTGTTAAGAAAATCAAAGGATAGAGGAGTTGATGTTAGTGGGGAGGTAACTATTCATCATTTATTATTAACCGAGGATGATGTTAAGGATACAAATGCTAAAATGAATCCACCACTTAGAACAAAAGAAGATAGAGAATCTTTAATAAATGGATTATTAGATGGAACAATAGATTTTTTAGCTAATGATCATGCCCCTCATTCAGAAGAAGAAAAAAAACAAACTATGGAAAAAGCTCCATTTGGAATTGTTACTATAGAAACTGCAATACCACTTTTTTATACAAATTTTGTAAAAAAAGGAATAATAACTTTAGAACAATTTATTGAATTTACTTCATTGAAGCCGGCGAAAAGATTTGAAATAAAAGGAAAAGGTAAAATTGAAGAAGGATATGATGCAGACATTGTTATTCTTTCAGATGATGAAGAAGTAATAAATAAAGAAAAATTTTTATCAAAAGGGAAAAATACTCCATTTGATGGATATATTTGTCAAGGATTTCCTAAAATTACAATATGTGGAGGTAAGATAGTATGGGAAAAGTAAGGTATTTGATATTAGAAGATGGAAGCTATTTTGAAGGGAAAGCATTTGGTGGAGATAATTTTAAAATTGGTAAAATTATCTCTAATACGTCAATGTTAGGTTACCAAGAGATACTTTTAGATAATAAAAATTCAGGTAAAATAGTTACATTAACTTATCCGGTGATTGGTAGTTATGGAATAACTAGAGAAGGTTTTGAAAATATGAATCCTTATATATTTGGAATTATTGTTGGAGAAAAGACAGATTGTCCAAGTAATTGGAAAAGTCAAATGACATTGAATGAATATTTACAAATTAAAAATATTCCTGCTATAGAAGGAATTGATACGAGAATGTTGGCAAAAAAAATAAAGAAATCCGGAGAGTTAAAGGCGACTTTTTCTGACACAATAGAAAATTTGGAAGATATAGTTAATGAGCTTAAAATTTCATTATTAGATGAAAACTTTATTGAAAAAATTTCTGTAAATAAGCCATTTAGAATTTCAAATAATGGAGATAAAATTTTAGTTATTGACAATGGTTGCGTAGAAGAAATTTTAAGGGAATTAAATTGTAAAGATAAAGATATTTCGGTTGTACCTTATAATTTTTCTTCAGAAGATATATTAAAAGTTCATTCAAAAGGGGTTATTATTTCAGATGGGCCGGGAAATCCTGAATTAATGACAAAGCAAGTTGAAAATATAAAAAAATTAATAGGAAACATTCCACTTTTTGGAATTGGACTAGGGCATCAATTAATTTCTCAAGCATTAGATATTAAAGTGCGAAGATTAAAATATAGTAAGAGAGGTGGAAATTATCCGGTTAAAAATATTTTAACTGGAAAAATTAAAAATGTAGAAATGAATAATGAATTTACATTAAAAAAAGAAAACTTAAGAAAAGATGTGCAAATAACACATATAGATGTAAATTCTGGAGATGTTGAAGGAATAAAATTAGATTCTAGTTTTATAAATAGTATTCAATATAAACCTGTATATTTCGAAAATGAAAAAATTGAAGAATATGAAACTTTTTATAGTAATATTGCTAAATTTGAAATAAGTAAAAAGGAGAAAAAAAATGCCTAAAAGAACTGATATAAAAAAAATATTAGTAATAGGATCTGGTCCGATTATAATAGGTCAAGCTGCAGAATTTGATTATTCCGGATCGCAAGCGTGTCAATCACTAAAAGAAGAAGGTTATGAAGTTGTTTTGGTAAACTCAAATCCTGCAACAATAATGACGGATATTAATATTGCTGATAAAACATACATAGAACCGTTAACTGTTGAATTTGTTTCAAGAATAATAAATATTGAACATCCTGATGCAATTTTAGGTACATTTGGTGGACAGACAGGATTAAATTTAGTTGTTGAATTAGATAAATCCGGTGTACTGGAAGCTAATAATGTTGAAATAATCGGTACTACATTAGATGCTATTGAAAAAGCTGAAGATAGAGAAAAATTTAAAAATTTAATGATAGAACTTGGAGAACCCATCCCTGATTCAACAATTGTTCATACATTGGAAGAGGCTCGAAAATTTGCAACTGAAATAGGATATCCGGTAGTTGTTAGACCTGCATTTACACTTGGAGGAACAGGTGGAGGATTTGCAAGAAATGATGAAGAGCTAAGAGATATTACAGATAATGGATTAAAATTATCTCCGGTAGGTCAATGCTTGATTGAAAAAAGTATTGCTGGATTTAAAGAAATTGAATACGAAATGATGAGGGATAATAATGATAATGCAATAGTTGTATGTAATATGGAAAATGTTGATCCTGTAGGAATTCATACAGGTGATTCAATAGTTGTTGCACCTACTCAAACTTTAACAAATGATCAACATTTAAAATTAAAAAAGGCATCATTAAAAATTATAAGAGCGTTAGGAATAAATGGGGGGTGTAATGTTCAATTAGCTTTAGATACTGATACGGATAATTATTATGTAATAGAAGTGAATCCAAGAGTATCTAGATCATCAGCATTGGCCTCAAAAGCTACAGGCTATCCGATAGCAAAAATAGCGGCTAAAACTGCGGTAGGAATGACTTTAGATGAAATTGTAAATCCTGTTACAAAAATTAATTATGCTGCAAAAGAGCCTTCAATAGATTATATAGTAGCAAAATTTCCAAGATTTGCTTTTGATAAATTTACTAGTGCGGATAGGAGGATGGGAACTCAGATGAAGGCTACCGGGGAAGTAGTTTCAATGGGGAGAAATTTTGAAGAAGCAATATTGAAATCCATAAGATCAAATGAAATGAAGACGGATCATATTATATTAAAAGATATTCCACAAACTGAAGAAGAACTTTATAAAAAGATTAAGTTTAGAGATAGCGAAAGAATATTTGCCATCATGGAGTATCTAAGAAAAGGATATGATTTGGAAAAAATTTATCAATTGACAAAAATTGATAGATTCTTTTTAGAAAAATTAAATCATATTAAAGAGTTAGAAGAAAAAGTAGATAATAAAGAGTTTGAAAATCTTAAAGAATTTAAGAAATATGGATTTTCAGATAGCTATTTAGCCAGAAAATGGGATATAACTGAACTAGAATTATCTGAAATGAGAAAGAAAAAGGGGATTATACCTGTATTTAAGAGAATTGATACTTGTGCGGGTGAATTTGAATCCAATACTCCATATTTCTATTCAACTTATGCAGATGAAAATGAAAGTGAATCATCAGACAATAAAAAAGTTATAGTTTTAGGTTCCGGACCAATTAGGATAGGTCAAGGTGTAGAATTTGACTATACTACGGTAAATTGTGTAAAAACATTAAAAAAATTAGGATATGAATCAATAGTAATAAATAACAATCCTGAAACGGTATCGACAGATTTTTCAATTTCAGATAAATTATATTTTGAACCGTTAACGGTTGAAGATGTTATGAATATCGTGGATTTAGAAAATCCTTTAGGTGTTATTGTTCAATTTGGGGGACAAACTGCAATAAATCTAGCTTCATCACTTGAAAATAGGGGGGTTAAAATTTTAGGTACATCTCTTCAATCAATTGATAAAGCAGAGGATAGGAAATTATTTGAAGAAATGTTACAAAGATTAGAAATCCCACAACCTAAAGGATATACATCAACAACAGTTGAAAAGTCTGTAAAAATTGCAAACGAAATAGGATATCCCGTTTTAGTTAGACCATCATATGTTTTAGGTGGTAGAGCTATGGAAATTGTAAAAAATGATGATGACTTAAGAAAATATATGAAAGAAGCCATAAAAGAAATTACGCATGATTCTCCTATTTTAGTAGATAGATATATTAAGGGAAAAGAAATAGAAGTTGATGCTATATCTGATGGAGAAACGGTGTTTATACCGGGTATTATGGAACATATTGAAAGTGCGGGAATCCACTCTGGTGATTCAATGTCCGTATACCCAACTCAAACC
Organism: Helcococcus sp. KG196; assembly: GCF_046035495.1. NCBI lineage: Bacteria > Bacillati > Bacillota > Tissierellia > Tissierellales > Peptoniphilaceae > Helcococcus > Helcococcus sp. KG196. The sequence goes on along the minus strand of NZ_JBFNFI010000002.1, from coordinate 103,376 downwards.
TTAAAACAAGAAATTAAAGATAAAATTGCAGAATATTCAATAAGAATAGGGAAGGGATTTAATTTCGTAGGACTATTCAATATTCAATTTATTGTTGACGAAAATGATAAAGTATATGTACTTGAAGTAAATCCTAGATCAAGTAGGACGGTGCCGTTTTTATCTAAAATTACGGGAATTAAAATGTCAGATATTGCAACTAAACTTATCATGGGGAAAAAATTAAAAGATTTTGGGCTTAAGGATGGCGTGTATAAAGAATCATCAAAAGTTTTTGTTAAAGCACCAGTATTTTCATTTGCAAAATTACGTTCGGTAGATACAACATTAGGCCCTGAAATGAAGTCTACAGGTGAGGTTATGGGATCTGATGATAATTTAGAAAAGGCTTTGTATAAAGCGTTAGTATCAGCGGGAATAAAAATCCCAACGTATGGATCTGTTTTATTAACAGTTTCCGATGAAAATAAAGAAAATATTTTAGAACTTGCAAAAAGATTTGCAAAAGTAGGATATAGAATTTATGCAACACCTGGTACTTATACATTTTTACAAAAAAATAAAATTTACTCTAAAAAAGTATCAAAAATAATGGAAAATGAAGAAGAAAATGTTTTAGATTTAATTGTTAAAGGAAAAGTAAACTTTGTAATTAACGCAATATCACAAAATAAAGAAGCTGCAAATGATGGATTTATGATTAGAAGAGTTTCAGCTGAAAATTCAATACCATGTTTTACATCTTTAGATACAGCTAATGCAATACTAAAGGTAATAGAATCACAAACATTTAATTTATTATCAATGAATGAATTGGAGAACTTATAATGATAAAATATCAAATTATAAAATCAAATGAATTGATTGCTAAAGATACATATAAAATGGTTGTATTTTGTGAAAATACCTCAGATATTAAACCTGGACAATTTATAAATATTAAAGTTGAAGGATTTTCACTTAGAAGACCAATTTCTATATGCTCGATAGATGATGATACATATACAATAATATATAAAATTTTTGGAGATGGCACAAAAAAAATGTCTAAAATGAAATCAGGAGATTGCATTGATGTAATGGGATTTTTAGGAAATTCATTTCCTATTTTTAAGAATCAGGATGAAATTTTAATTATAGGAGGTGGTATAGGAGTTCCACCATTATATGAAGTTGCTAAACGATATAGAAGGTTAGGAAAAATTGTAAATGTTGTTTTAGGTTTTAATGATAAAGACTCAATATTCTTAAAAGATGAATTTTCTAGATTAGGCTGTAATATTTATGTAGCTACAATAGATGGAAGTTTCGGATTTAAGGGAAATGTAATTGAACTAATTAAACATTTTAATTTAAAGGGATTTGTGTACTCTTGTGGTCCCAATATAATGTTAAAAGCTGTTGAATCAAATTTTAGAGATGGTTATATTTCTAAAGAATCAAGAATGGTTTGTGGAGTAGGAGTTTGCATGGCATGTGTATGTAAAGCAAAAAAAAGTGAAGATAATTATTATAGAATTTGTAAAGAAGGGCCCGTATTTAAGATTGGAACGGTGGAATGATGGATATAAGTACTGAAATTAATGGTTTAAAATTCAAAAATCCAATTATGCCGGCAAGTGGTTGTTTTGGCTTTGGAGAAGAATTTTCAGAATTTTACGATTTAAATATTTTGGGAGGAATAGCAATTAAAAGTATTACCCCGGAAACTAGATTTGGAAATCCAACACCTAGAGTTGCAGAAACTCCATCAGGAATGCTTAATTCAATTGGATTACAAAATCCTGGTTTGAATAAGGTTATAGAAAATCAGCTTGTATTTTTAGAACAATTTGATACTAGGATTTTAGCTAATGTGGCAGGGGCAACAGAAGAAGATTATATAGAAGTTATTGAGGCATTAAATGATTTAGACGTTGTAGATGCATTTGAATTAAATATTTCATGTCCAAATGTTAATCATGGTGGTATTGGATTAGGAACAAATCCGGAATTGGCATTTAATATTACAAAATTAGCAAAAAAATATTCAAGAAAGCCTTTATATGTAAAATTATCACCTAATGTTACAAACATTGTGGAAATAGCTCAGGCGGTTGAAAAAGCGGGAGCAGATGCAATAGTAATGATTAATACTTTAATTGGAATGAAAATAGATATTAAGTCAAGGAAACCTCTTATAGCTAGAAAAATTGGCGGATTAAGCGGACCGGCAATTAGACCTATAGCTATAGCGATGGTATATAAGGTATATGAAGCGGTAAATATCCCGATAATTGGAGTTGGAGGGATTGAGACTTGTGATGATGTAATAGAATTTTTAATGGCTGGAGCGTCAGCTGTTCAAATAGGTATGCAAAATTTTATAAATCCTTATGTTTGCAAAGAAATCATAGAAGAATTGCCAAGTAAATTAAAAGAGTATGGTTTTAATTCAGTTAAAGAAGTTATAGGAGTAGCACATGAATAAATGTATTTTAGCATTAGATTTTGAAAATGCAATCGATGCGGTAAGTTTTTTGGATAATTTTGATGAACCTATATATGTAAAAGTAGGAATGGAGCTATTTTATGGATCTGGTTTGCAATTAATAAATGAAATAAAAAATAGAGGGCATAATATTTTTGTAGATTTAAAATTACATGATATACCTAATACTGTTAAAGGTGCAATGAGAAATTTAGCTAAATTAGGTGTTGATATGGTAAATGTACATTGTGCAGGTGGGATAAGCATGATGAAAGCAGCTATTGAAGGACTGGAAGAGGGAAAATTAAATAAGAAAAGACCGTTATGTATTGGAGTTACACAATTAACATCCATATCACAAGAAATTATGAATGAAGAACTTTTAATTAAGGGAAATATTACTGATACGGTACTACATTATGCAATAAATGCAACAAAAGCGGGATTAGATGGGGTTGTATGTTCGGTTTATGAATCAAAAATTATTCATGAGGTATGTGGTAATGATTTTCTAACAATTACACCGGGTATAAGACTTAAAGGTGATTGTAAGGATGATCAAAAAAGAGTTGCAACACCTGAATTAGCAAAAGAAGAGGGCAGTGATTTTATAGTTGTTGGTAGAAGTATAACAAGAAGTAAAAATCCAAATAAAACATATATTAAAATTGAAAATATTATGAGAGGTTGATATGCAAGAATATAAGAAGGAATTTATTGATTTTATGCTTGAAAGTAATGTTTTAAGGTTTGGAGATTTCACACTTAAAAGTGGAAGAAAATCACCATTTTTTATGAATGCGGGATTATATAAATCTGGAAGTCAATTAAAAAAAATTGGAGAATTTTATGCAAAAGCCATTAAAGAAAATTTCGGTTTAGAATTTGATGCTATTTTTGGACCGGCATACAAAGGAATTCCATTATCAGTTACAACATCTGTTGCAATTTATGATTTATATGGTAAAGAAGTGGTTTATTCTTCAAATCGAAAAGAAATAAAAGATCATGGAGATACAGGAATATTTTTAGGCGATAAACTTAATAGTAAAATGAAAGTTTTAATTATTGAGGACGTAACAACCTCTGGAAAATCAATTGAAGAAATATATCCAATAATAACACAAAATAAAAATATAGAAGTAATCGGTTTAATTGTATCATTAAATAGAATGGAGTATGGAAATTCAAAAGATAAAACAGCATTAGAGGAAATTTCTGAAAAGTATAGAATAAAAACTTGTTCAATTGTATCAATGGATGAAGTTATAAAATATTTAAGAGAAAATACTGAATTAATAAATAAACAAATAGAAAACTCTTTAGATGATTACTATAATAAATATGGAGTAAAATTTGAAAAATGAAAAAATATTTGGTTTACCTAAAAAAATGCTTTACAATAAATAAATAAAGTGTTAATATATCCATATAGAAAGAAAATAAAGGAGATTTTTATGAAAAAAGGTAAACATATATTACTCTCAATTATGCTTTTATTAAGTATAGTTGTAGTTGGTTGTCAAGCACAAAAAACAAAAGAAACTAAAATGGAAAAAGAAAAAAATGTTAAGACATCTGAAAAGAAAACTGTAACTGTTACAACTTCATTTTTACAAGATATGGTTGATGTTTTAATTGGAAACAAAGTTAATACAGAACTTGTGATTCCAGCTGGCGAAGATCCACATTTATATGTAGCTAAACCGGAAGATTTAGGAAAAATACAAAAAGCTGATTTACTTTTATATCATGGACTTCATTTTGAAGGTAAAATGGTAGAAGTATTAGAAAAAAAAGGTGTAGCTGTAAGTAAGGATTTTGATAAATCAAAAATCAATCAAATGGAAGAAGATGGAAAGATGCAAATTGACCCACACTTTTGGTTTGATTTAGGATTATACAAAGATGCATTTACAGTTGCAAAAGATTCTTTAGTAAAATTATTACCTGAAGAAAAAGAAAATTTGGAAAAAAATTATAAAGCTTATGTTGCTAAATTAGCAGAATTAGATAAAGAAAATAAAGAAAAATTAGGACAAATTCCAAAAAATAGTAGATATTTAATTACTCCACATGATGCATTTCAATATTTCTCGAAAGCATATAAAATTGAAGTAATGGCACCTCAAGGTGTAAGTACAGATTCTGAAGTTGCAAATAAGGAAATAGAACAAACCGCAAAATTTATTGCAGAACACAAGATAAAAGCAATATTTGCTGAAAGTACAACAAATCCTGAAAGAATGAAAAAATTACAAGATGTTGTAAAATCAAAAGGTTTTGATGTTAAAGTTGTAAGTGGAGATGGTAACGAATTATTCTCCGATTCATTGGCACCAAAAGGTGAAAAAGGTGATAATTTCTTAGATATGTATAGACACAATATTGAATTGATTGTTAATAACTTAAAATAGACGTATATAATAAACATATATATTGCTAAAAAGATTAGATTTGCTATCTTTTAGCTTTCTCCCTATTAAAATTAGATAAAAATAATCCCTACAAAACACTATGATATGCTATTTATAAATTAGATAGGTAAAAAGTACTTATTAAGAAAGTTATAGTTTTATTAGTGTTGTTGGGATTATTTTTATTTATAGCATATTTAAATAATATAAAGAATTAAGAAGTTAAGAATGTTATAATAGTTATAATATAATATTAAAGATGGTAAATAATTTAAAATGAGGATAAAATGACAGATATTATTAAAATTGAAAATTTAACTACATCATATTTAGATAAAGTCGCGATAAAGGATATAAATTTAAATATACCTAAAGGAGTTAGATGTGCTATTGTTGGTCCAAATGGAGCGGGTAAATCAACATTGTTAAAATCAATCTTGGGTTTAGTTAAATATGATAATGGAAATGTTGAAGTTTTTGAAAAAACAATAAAGGAAGTAAGTAAAAATATAGCGTATGTACCACAAAAAGGATCGGTAAATTGGGATTTCCCAATATCTGTTTTTGATGTTGTTTTAATGGGAAGATATGCATATATTCCTGTTGGAAGAAGACCATCAAAAAAAGATAAAGAAATAGCAATGAAATCTCTAAAAATAATGAATATGACAGAATTTAAAAATAGACAGATTTCCGAACTTTCTGGAGGACAAAAACAAAGAGTTTTTTTAGCTCGCGCATTATGTCAACAAGTGGATTTATATATGTTGGATGAGCCATTTACCGGAATAGATATAACAACAGAGAAGCTAATTGCTGATAAGTTTTTTGAATTACAAAAATTAGGAAAGACAGTTATTGCTGTTCATCACAATTTGAATACTGTTAAGGATTATTTTGATTATATAGTAGTTTTAAATGAGAAGGTTGTATATAGTGGAAGTATTGATAATCCGGAATTAGATAAAAAATTAGAGATTGCATTTAGGGGTTGATATGGAAATATTAAAAACATATTCTTTTCAGATTGTAGCTATTGGAACTATAATTTTAGCTATTGTTTCTAGCTTTGTTGGAAGTATAAATGTTTATAAGGGACAAAGTTTAATAGGTGATGCTATGGGGCATTCAACATTTTCAGGTATTGTGCTTTCTTTCATATTGTTTTCCAGTAGAAATCCGGTTATTTTATTAGGTGGAGCAATGCTATCAAGTGCAATTTCTTATTATTTAATCCAATTTGGAAGAAAACATTCAAAAATAGGTTTAGATGCTAATATGGCTATATTTTTGTCAGGATTTTTTGGCTTAGGAATGGTTTTAAAATCATATATCCAAGGGAATAAGGCATTTTCAGGGGTTTCACAAGCTGGATTAGAAAACTATATTTTTGGACAAGCAGCATATTTATTAGAAGAAGATGTTAAGTTGATTTTAATTGCATCTATGATTTGTATTTTTATAATATTATTCTTTTTAAAAGAATTTAAGGTTTATTTATTTGATAAAGAATATGCTAAATTAATTAGAATAAATACGGGATTATTAGATTATTTAATATTATTTATGACTATATTAGTTATTGGAGTGGGAATTAAAGCTGTTGGAGCTATTTTAATTAGTTCATTTTTAATTATTCCTACCGTAAGTGCCAGTCAATGGACAAATAGATTTTCAATATTGCTTTTGATTAGTTCGGTTTTTGGAGCAATTTCGGCATTTGTAGGAAGTTACGTCTCAACAGTATTTGCTGGCTTTTCAACGGGTCCGTCCATTATATTAATTTCAGGAATTTTGTTTGTTATTTCATTTATTTTTGGTCGAAATGGCATAAGAAGAAAGGTGGGGTAAAATGACAGATGCATTATTGGTTTTAATTTTTACTGCCATTTCATGTAGTTTGCTTGGCGTTTTTATGGTTTTAAGAAAATTGTCCATGGTAACAGATGCTATAAGCCATACTGTTTTGTTAGGGATAGTTTTAGTATTCTTTTTTGTTAACGACTTAAGATCTCCGCTTTTAATATTTGGAGCAACAGTTATAGGTGTGTTAACGGTTATATTAATTGAATCTTTGGGTAATTTAAATACAATAAAATATGAAGATAGTATAGGTGTTATTTATCCGGTTTTATTTTCAATTGCAGTAATTTTAATTAGTAAGTATTTCAGAGGAGTACATTTAGATACAGATATTGTATTAGTTGGAGAAGTAATATTTTCAAGTTTAGAACATGTAGAAATTTTAGGTTTCAATATTTCTAAAAGTGTATTGCAATCAGGGATTACGTCTATAGTTGTATTAACATATATTGTTTTGTTATTTAAAGAATTAAAGGCTACTACATTTGATAGAGATTATGCAAAATTAATAGGAATTAATACTTTATTTATATTTTATTCTTTGATGACAATGAGTTCATTTGTATCGGTTATATCTTTTGAAGCTGTAGGAGGAATGCTGGTAATATCATTTTTTATAGCACCTGCAGCAACGGCTTTGATAATAACTAAAGACTTGAAATATACATTATTGTATACAGCAATTATTGCGACTATAAATTGTATAATAGGATATATTTTTTCGCTATATTTAAATGCATCCATGTCAGGAATGTGTGCATTTGTAAATATGCTTACATATATTGTCTTTTTATTATATAATAAATATAGGAATAAAAATAATTAGAATTAGAGAGGGTTCAAATGGAAGTAAATGCACAAAGAGAAGACTATTTAACAACTATTTTCAAATTAAATAGAACAGGTGGAGGTGCAACTAACAAGTCTATAAGTGAATGGCTTGATATTAGCCCTGCTTCTGTAACTGAAATGATAAAAAAATTGAAGACAGATGGTTTATTAAAAGATTCTAAAAAAATAGAACTTTCTGAAGTAGGTGAAAAACTTGCTAAAGATATTCTTTCAAAACATAGACTATGGGAAACATTTTTACAAAACGTTTTAGATTATGATTGGAAAGATGTTCATGAACATGCTAAAAAATTTCAATCTGTTACTAATGATGAATTGTTTAATAGATTAAATAAATATTTAGGATTTCCTGATTATTGTCCACATGGATCAATAATCTATGTAAATAGTGAAGAATCTAATCACGACTTGATTCGTCTTTCAAATGCAATTCCTAATACAGAGTATAGAATTCGTAGAATAAGAGATAATAGAGATTTATTAAACTACGTTGAAAAAATAGGATTCGATATAGGAGATAAAATATTTGTAGAAGGATTTGATCCTTTTGATGATACGGTCATTGTAAATGTTAATGGGAAAAATTTAAGAATTTCTCCTAAAGCTAGTGTAGATATCTATTTAAAAAAATAATGCAGGAGAATAAGTTGAAAAAATTAACTTTAATTGGTGATAGTATAACAGAATATAACTATAGAGCTGCAAAAAATTGGGCAATGTGGTTAGAAGAAAATACTGATTATGAAATACAAAATTTAGGAATTAGTGGAACGGGGTTTTATGTTACAAGTCCATATATCAATAGAATTTCAAAAATAGATAAAGATGTTGATATTATAGGGGTGGCAATTTCATTTAATGATTTAAATCATGAAATAACTTTACCATCAGGCACTGCTGATGATGAGGGTAAGAATACATTATGTGGTTGGGCGATAAAATTTTTTGATGAATTAATTTATAATTTTCCTAATACCCCTATAATTGTATATTCTCAAGGACCATGGCAAAAATATAGACTTGGAGTAAAGGAAAGTGATCAATATTTAAGAAGTATATCTAAAATATGCGAAGACAGAGGATTACCATTTTACACTGATTTATATTTTAAAGGGTCGGTATTAAGACCTTGGATTGAAGAAAATAGAAAAAAATACTTTACATCAGACAACTATGAATTAGGAGATTATGGGGTAGTTGACAATATCCATCCTAATTCATTAGGACATAAAGTTATTTATAAGTATTTAAAACATTTATTTGAAATAAATACAATATAATTTTTCTAAATGCATTATAAAAAAATATGAAAAATTTTCATTTATTAAGAAAAGTTAATCTTTACAGAAAAAAAGATTGACTTTTTTATTTTTAAATGATACATTTATTAAATACTAATATAAAAAATGATAATGGGTTATTAGGCTAATTTTTCATTTTTAAAAGGTATTTGATAGTTGTAAAACGGCCAAAATCCGCAAAATATACTTAATGAGAGGTGGCATATATGAATAATCATACAACAGTGTATGGTATAAGAAATAGAGAAAGTTTCTCTAGAATTCCAGAAACATTGCAACTACCTAATTTGTTAGACATTCAAAAAGGTAGTTATGAGTGGTTTTTAAAACACGGATTAAAAGAAGTGTTTGAAGATATATCTCCAATTGTAGACCATTCAGGAAATATACATTTACAATTTTTAGATTATCATTTTGATGAAAAACCAAAATATTCAGAACAGGAATCTAAAGATAGAGATGCAAACTATGCTAAAAAAATGAAAGTAAATGTACGTCTTATAATTTTAGAAGATGGAAAAACTAAAGAAATAAAAGAAGAAGAAGTTTTAATGATGGATGATTTTCCACTTATGACTGATAATGGTACATTTATTATAAATGGTGCAGAAAGGGTAGTTGTATCTCAATTAGTTAGATCACCGGGAGTATATTACAGTGAAGATTTTGATAAAAACGGAAAAAAAACAATTTCTTCTACGATTATTCCTAATAGAGGAGCATGGATTGAATATGATACAGATGCATATGGTGCTTTGACAATTAGAATTGATAGAACAAGAAAATTACCAGCTACTACATTAATTAGAGCTCTTATTTTAGATAATAATGATGAAATAAAAGAAGTATTTGGTGAATCGGAAGTTTTAGGTGAAACATTAGAAAAAGAAGTTTCAAGGTCTAAAGAAGAAGCATTGATTGAAATTTACAAAAAATTAAAACCGGGAGATCCTGCATCAGTAGAAGCTGCAAGTTCTTTGTTACATAATCTATTTTTTGATACAAGAAGATATGATTTATCAAAGGCGGGCAGATATACATTTAACAAAAAATTAGCAATAAGAAGCAGAATTAGGGAAAAATATGCAGCTAACGATATTGTTGATGAATATGGTGAAATTTTGGCATCCAAGGGAGAATTTATTACTCTAGAAAAAGCAATTGAAATTGAAAATGCAGGTATAAATTCTGTAGATATTAAAGTTTCCGAAGACAGCTCTGAAATAGTTAGAGTTGTAGGTAATCATTATGTTGATATAAAACAATTTGAAGAAATAAAGGATCTTGATTTATCAGAATTAAGGTTATCGGAAAAAGTTTTTTATCCAGAAATGAAGAAAATTATTGAATCATTTACAGATGATATGACTGATAAGCAAAAAGTTAAATTAATTTCTGATAATAAGGAATTAATTTCTTCAAATACAATAACAATGGAAGATATTATTGCAAGTTTTTCATATCAATTAAACTTATACCAAGGGGTTGGGAAAATTGATGATATAGATCACTTGGGAAATAGAAGAGTTAGATCTGTGGGTGAATTATTACAAAATCAATTTAGAATTGGTCTTTCAAGAATGGAAAGAGTAATAAGAGAAAGAATGACAACATCTGATCCTAATATGTTAACTCCAAAAGGATTATTAAATAATAGACCAGTTTCAGCTGCAATTAAAGAATTCTTCGGTTCATCACAATTATCTCAATTTATGGATCAAACAAACCCTATTTCAGAATTAACGCATAAGAGAAGACTATCTGCTTTAGGACCTGGTGGTTTGTCAAGAGACAGGGCAGGTTATGAAGTTCGTGACGTTCATACTTCACATTACGGTAGAGTATGTCCAATTGAAACACCTGAAGGACCAAATATCGGTTTGATTACATCTTTAACAACATATGGAAGAATTAATGACTATGGATTTATTGAAACACCATATAGAAAGGTTGAAAAAGGGACCGGTAGGGTAACGTCTGAAATCCACTATTTAACAGCTGATGAAGAAGATATCTACATAAAAGCTCAAGCTAATGAACCTTTAGATGAAAATGGTGTATTTATAAATGAAAGAGTTTCCTCAAGAGGTATAAATGCGGTTAATGACGTTTATCCAAAAGAGGAAATAGATTATATGGATGTTTCACCACAACAAATAGTTTCAGTAGGGGCATCATTGATTCCATTCTTAGAAAATGACGATGCAACTCGTGCATTGATGGGTGCAAACATGCAAAGACAAGCTGTGCCTTTATTAAAATCAGAAGCTCCAATTATAGCAACCGGTATAGAGTATAGAACAGCTAAAGACTCAGGAGTTGTAATTGTTGCTAAAAATTCTGGTACAGTAAAATACGTAGGGGATGAAAGAATTCAAATTGAAAAAGACATCCCTGATGAAAATGGAAAATATGATGAATATACAGTACTAAAATTTAAGAGAGCCAACCAAGGTACAACATTTAACCAAAGACCAATTGTTAAAATCGGTCAACACGTTGAAGCTGGAGAAATAATTTCAGATGGACCTTCAACAGATTTAGGAGAATTAGCTTTAGGTAAAAACATCTTGATAGCATTTATGACATGGGAAGGTTACAATTATGAAGATGCCATGTTATTAAATGAAAAATTGGTTATTGATGATGTTTTAACATCTGTTCATATCGAAGAACACACAGCTGAGGCTAGAGAAACAAAATTAGGACCTGAAGATATCACTAGAGATATACCAAGTATTGGTGATGATATGAGAAAAGATTTAGATCAAGATGGTATTATAAGAATCGGTGCTGAAGTACAAGCTGGAGATATCTTAGTTGGTAAAGTAACTCCAAAAGGAGAAACAGAATTATCACCGGAAGAAAGATTATTAAGGGCTATCTTTGGCGAAAAAGCTAGAGAAGTTAGAGATACTTCTTTAAGAGTTCCTCACGGTGAAGCTGGTGTTGTTGTTGATATTAAGAAATATTCAAGAGATAATGGAGATGAATTAGCTCCGGGAATTAATCAAGTTATAAGGGTTTATATTGCAACAAAGAGAAAGATTTCTGTTGGAGATAAGATGTGTGGTCGTCACGGTAATAAAGGGGTTGTATCAAGAATATTGCCAATTGAAGATATGCCATTTTTACCAAATGGGGATCCGGTTCAAATAGTTTTAAATCCATTAGGGGTGCCTTCACGTATGAATATTGGACAAGTACTAGAAGTTCACCTGGGTATGGCTGCGAAAAAACTGGGATGGCATGTAGCTACTCCGGTATTTGATGGGGCTTCAGATAAAGATATTGAAGAAGCTTTAGAAGCGGCAGGATATAGCAAAACAGGTAAAATCCAGCTTAGAGATGGTAGAACGGGAGAAACATTTGCAAATAATGTTACAGTAGGTTATATGTATATGTTGAAACTTCACCATCTAGTTGATGAAAAAATTCATGCAAGATCTACGGGACCATATTCTCTTGTAACACAACAACCATTGGGTGGTAAAGCACAATTTGGTGGACAAAGATTTGGTGAAATGGAAGTTTGGGCATTAGAAGCTTATGGGGCAGCACATACATTACAAGAAATGTTAACTGTAAAATCAGATGATATTATCGGCAGAGTTAAGACGTATGAAGCAATTGTAAAAGGTGAAAATATTCCGGAACCGGGTACACCTGAATCATTCAAGGTTTTAACTAAAGAATTACAATCATTAGCATTGAATGTAAAATTATTAGATGAAAAAGGCGAAGAAGTTATTTTAGCTGAAAATACAGAAGAAAATGATGATTATCGTCAAATCGAAAGAATGGTTGAAGATAAAGAAGATTATCCAGAACAATCATTTATAAATTAAGAATAACAGAAAGGAGCATTTCTTAATGGCAAGTTTTAAAGCGATGCAAGTTGGTTTAGCTTCTCCGGACATGATTAGAGATTGGTCAAGAGGAGAGGTAAAAAAACCTGAAACAATTAACTACAGAACATTAAAGCCAGAAAGAGAAGGTCTATTTTGTCAAAAAATATTTGGACCAATCAAAGACTATGAATGTGCTTGCGGTAAATATAAAAGAATAAGATATAAAGGCGTAGTATGTGAAAAATGTGGTGTTGAAGTTACGAAGTCAAAAGTTAGACGTGAAAGAATGGGACACATTGAATTAGCTACACCTGTATCTCATATTTGGTACTTTAAAGGAATTCCTTCAAGAATGGGATTACTGTTAGATATGAGTCCAAAATCTTTAGAAAAAGTTTTATATTTTGCAAATTATATTGTAACTGATCCGGGTGATTGTGATGAAGTTTCATATAAACAGGTATTAACTGAAACGGAATATAATAAATTGTATATTGAATATGGTGATGATTTTACTGCTTCAATGGGTGCGGAAGCAATTGAAAAATTACTGTCAGATATAAATTTAGAAGAGTTACATGCAGAATTAACAGAAGAGTTAGAAACAGCTTCCGGTCAAAAAAGAGTAAGAATATACAGAAGACTTGAAGTAATAGAATCATTCTTGCAATCAAAAAACAGACCTGAATGGATGTGTTTACATGTTTTACCTGTTATTCCACCCGATTTAAGACCTATGGTTCAATTAGAAGGTGGTAGATTTGCTACATCAGACTTGAATGATTTATATAGAAGAGTAATAAATAGAAATAATAGATTAAAGAGATTGTTAGAAATTGGAGCTCCTGATATCATTGTAAGAAATGAAAAAAGAATGCTTCAAGAATCAGTAGATGCTTTAATTGATAATGGTAGAAGAGGTAAACCGGTTACTGGAGCTTCAAATAGACCATTAAAATCATTATCCGATATGTTAAAAGGTAAAACAGGTAGATTTAGACAAAACTTATTAGGTAAGAGGGTTGACTACTCTGGTCGTTCGGTAATCGTTGTTGGACCGGAATTAGAATTTTACCAATGTGGTTTACCAAAATATATGGCATTAGAATTATTTAAGCCATTTATTATGGAAAGATTAGTTTCTAAATATGAAGCTAAAAATATTAGATCTGCTAAAAAATTAATTGATAGAAAAGACCCTATTGTATGGGGAGCATTAGAAGAAGTAATTAAGGATCATCCGGTATTACTTAACCGTGCACCTACACTTCACAGATTAGGGATTCAAGCTTTTGAACCGGTATTAGTAGAAGGAAAAGCTATTAAATTACATCCTCTTGTATGTACAGCTTATAATGCTGACTTTGATGGGGATCAAATGGCTGTTCACGTACCATTATCAGCAGAAGCTCAAGCGGAAGCTAGATTATTAATGATGAGCACAAATAATATTTTGGCTCCAAAAGATGGTAAACCTATTACAACACCTACACAAGATATGGTTTTGGGTTCATATTATTTGACATCAGAATTTACAGTAGAAGATACAGACTATGTATTTAGTGATTACGATGAAATGATTAAAGCTTTAGAAAATAAAATAATTCATTTACATTCCAGAATTGGTGTAAAGATTAAAAAAGATGAAAAAGATAAAGGTAAGGTTGTAAGATCAACAGTAGGTAGATTTATCTTTAATAGTGAAATTCCTCAAGATTTAGGATTTGTCGATAGAAATAAAGATCCATATTCATTAGAAGTAGATGTTCTTGTAGATAGTAAAATGTTGTCTAAAATTATAGATAAAGCATTCCATAAATATGGAAATATAAGAACTGCAAGATTATTAGATTATATTAAGAAAACAGGATATAATTATTCAACAAAAGCCTCAATTTCAATTGGTATGGCGGATGTTATAACTCCTGATGATAAAGAAGCTATAATTAAAGCTGCGGATGATAAGATTGTTGAAATTGAAGAATATACAAATATGGGATTATATACTGAAGAAGAAAGATATAATCAAGTAATTAAAACATGGGAACAAGCTACAGAAGATGTAACAAAAGCTCTAATGGAAAACTTAGATAGTACAAATACAATAGCTATCATGGCTAACTCCGGAGCTAGAGGTAGTGTTAGACAAATAAGACAACTTGGTGGTATGCGTGGACTTATGGCATCAACAACCGGTAGAACAATTGAAATTCCGGTTAAAGCTAATTTCCGTGAAGGTTTATCGGTACAAGAGTTCTTTATCTCAACACACGGTTCTAGAAAAGGACTTTCAGATACTGCTATTAGAACTGCTGACTCAGGTTATCTAACAAGAAGACTTGTAGATGTTTCTCAAGATGTAATTATTAGAGAAGATGATTGTGGTACGGATTCATATATTACAGTTAAGGATATACTTGAAGGTAAAGAAGTTATCGAAAAGTTAAGAGATAGAATTGTTGGTAGAACATCATTTGAAGATATATTAAATCCTGTTACAGGACAAATTATTGTTCATAAAAATGAAATAATTACTGAAGAAATGGCTGATGAAATTACTAAAGAACATGTAATGGAAAAATTTGGTGGGGATTCAGAAATTATTCAAATTAAAGAAGTTAAAATTAGATCGGCACTTGAATGTAAATCGGAATTTGGCGTATGTTCAAAATGTTACGGTAGAAATTTAGCTACAGGTAAGGAAACAAACATTGGAGAAGCGGTAGGTATTGTTGCTGCTCAATCAATTGGTGAACCCGGTACACAGCTTACAATGCGTACGTTCCACTCTGGTGGGGTTGCCGGAGGAGGAGCTATTACTCAGGGGCTTCCTAGGGTTGAAGAATTATTTGAAGCGAGAAGACCAAAGGGGCAAGCTATTATTGCTAAAAATTCCGGAACTGTTACTGTTGACGATAGTGAAGAAAGAATTAAAATCTTTATTAATGATGGTGAGGAAACATCTAAATATATTTTGCCTTTCAATGTAAATCCTAAACAGGGGATAGTTGATGGTGGACATATCGAAAAGGGTGATAAAATTACCGAAGGTTCTATAAATCCACATGAATATCTAGAATTATTAGGAACTCAAGCTGTTCAAGACTATATAATTAAAGAAATTCAAAAAGTTTATAGATTACAAGGGGTAGATATTGATGATAAACATATTGAAATTATCATTAAACAAATGCTACAAAAAGTTAATATTACTGAAAGTGGAGATTCTGAATTCCTAGTAGGAACAATGCCAAATAGAAGACACGTCGATAATAGAAATAAAGAATTAATTGAACAAGGTAAAAAACCGGCAGAATACGAATATGTGTTGCTTGGTATTACCAAAGCAAGTATAGCTTCAGATTCATTCTTATCGGCTGCATCATTCCAAGAAACAACAAGAGTATTAACTGATGCTTCAATAAAAGCTAAGACGGATGATTTAGTCGGATTAAAAGAAAATATAATTATTGGTAAGTTAATTCCGGCTGGTACAGGTCTAAGTAAATATTCAACGATTTTAGAAGAAGAAAAAGAAGAAATAAGTACTGAAAAATAGTACAAAAGTTGACATAAATTAATAGTTTTGATAAAATATATTAGTCAGTGGGCATATTATATTTAAATATAATATGTCCATTGATTAAGACTATTTCAACATATGTTGATATATAAATTTAAGTAAAAGGAGGTGCAAGAATGCCTACAATTAACCAACTAATTAGGAACAATAGAAAGAGTGAAAGCAAAAAGTCAAATACTCCTGCTTTAGGTTATAATTTTAATACTCTAAGAAAGAAAAATACTCAAGTAAATTCTCCTCAAAAGAGAGGTGTATGTACATCAGTTAGAACAACAACACCTAAAAAACCTAACTCAGCTTTACGTAAGATTGCCAGAGTAAGATTGACAAATGGAGCGGAAGTTCTATCATATATTCCTGGTATCGGACACAACTTACAAGAACACTCTGTTGTACTTATAAGAGGTGGTAGAGTAAAAGACTTACCTGGGGTAAGATACCACATTATTAGAGGAACATTGGATACAGCTGGAGTTTCAGGAAGAAAACAAGCTAGATCTAAATATGGTGCTAAGAAGGCTTAATAGCACAAAAATATAAAATAAAAAAATTAAGTGCTTTTGTTTAGATTTATATATCAGCAAGCACTATCGATGAAAAATCGAGTACCAATGAATTATTATATGGTAAGGAGGGAAGAACAGTGCCAAGAAAAAATAGTGTACCTAAAAGGGACGTACTACCAGATCCAATATATGGAGATAAAGTAGTAACTAAGCTAATCAATAATGTTATGCTTGACGGTAAAAAAGGTGTTGCTCAAAAAATTGTTTATTCTGCATTTGAAAAATTAGCAGAAACAACAGGTGAAGATGCACTTGAAGTTTTCCAAAAAGCTTTGCAAAATGTTATGCCGCTTTTAGAAGTTAAAGCAAGAAGAATAGGTGGGGCAACATACCAAGTTCCTATGGAAGTAAGACCTGCAAGAAGACAAACTTTAGCTTTAAGATGGTTAGTAACATATTCAAGAGCTAGAGGCGAAAAAACAATGATGGAAAGACTAAGCAAGGAAATTTTAGACGCAGCAAATAATACCGGATCAAGCGTAAAGAAAAAAGAAGAAATGCACAGAATGGCTGAAGCTAATAGAGCTTTTGCACATTTCAGATATTAATATAAATTAATAAGGAGAAAGAAGTGCCAGATATTAGTTTAGAAAAAATTAGAAATGTTGGGATAATGGCTCACATAGATGCTGGTAAAACAACAGTAACAGAGCGTATATTATTCTATACAGGTAAAATTCATAAAATGGGTGATACTCACGAAGGGACTGCGGTTATGGACTCCATGGCTCAGGAACAAGAAAGAGGTATCACAATTGCTTCAGCTGCAACAACAGCATACTGGAAAAATCATAAAATTAATATTATCGACACACCAGGGCACGTTGACTTTACAGTTGAGGTAGAAAGATCTTTAAGAGTTCTTGATGGATCAGTTGCATTATTTGACGCTAAGAGTGGGGTAGAACCTCAATCAGAAACAGTTTGGAGACAAGCTGATAAATATGGTGTTCCAAGAATTTGTTATATTAATAAGATGGATGCAACAGGTGCTGACTTTATAATGTCAGTAAATACAATTAGAGATAAATTAAAAGCTAATGCAGTTCCAGTTCAATTACCAATCGGTAATGCACATACATTTAGAGGTATTATTGATTTAATTGAAATGGATGCAGTTGTTTACGATGAAAATGATGAAACAGGAGAATCAGCAAAAGTTGTTGAAATTCCAGAAGACCAATTGGAATTAGCAAAAGAATACAGAAATCAATTAATAGAAGCTGTATCAGATTCAAACGAAGAAATTATGATGAAATTCTTAGAAGAAGAAGAAATTACAGTTGAAGAGTTAAGAGATGCTGTAAGAGTTTCAACAATTAATAGAGATATCTATCCTGTATTATGTGGTTCAGCATACAAGAAGAGAGGTGTTCAATCTCTTATCGATGCTATGGTATATTACTTACCGTCACCAGTGGATGTACCTGCTATTAAAGGTACAAAACCAAAGAAAACAGAAGAAGAAGAAACTATAGAAGATGAAAGACATCCAAGTGTTGAAGAACCATTCTCAGCTTTAGCATTTAAGGTTGTGGCTGACCCATTTGTAGGTAAATTAACTTACTTTAGAGTTTATTCAGGTCACATTGAATCAGGTTCATATGTATATAACTCAACAAAAGGTAAGAGAGAAAGATTAGGACGTATCCTAGAAATGCACTCAAACCAAAGAACAGAGTTAGATCATATTTCTGCAGGTAATATCGGAGCAGCAATTGGATTAAAAGATACAACTACAGGTGATACATTATGTGATCAAGATAATCAAATTATCTTAGAAAACATGGAATTCCCAGAACCGGTTATTTCTGTTGCTATTGAACCTAAGACAAAAGCATCTCAAGAAAAGATGGGTATTGCTTTGGGTAAATTAGCAGAAGAGGATCCAACATTTAAGACATATACAAACCAAGAAACCGGCCAAACAATCATAGCAGGTATGGGTGAGTTGCACTTAGAAATTATCGTAGATAGATTGTTAAGAGAATTTAAAGTTGAAGCTAATGTAGGTAATCCGCAAGTTTCATATAGAGAATCTATTACTAAAGAAGCAGAAGCTGAAGGTAAATTTGTACGTCAATCCGGTGGTCGTGGTCAATATGGTCACGTAAGACTAAGAGTTAAACCAAATGAACCGGGTAAAGGTATAGAATTTATCGATAATATTGTCGGTGGGGTTGTTCCTAGAGAATATATAGGTTCTGTAGAAAAAGGTGTTAGAGAAGCTTGTGAAGCTGGTGTATTGGCAGGATATCCAATATTAGATATTATTGTTACTTTATACGATGGATCATATCACGAAGTTGACTCATCAGAAATGGCTTTCCAAGTTGCAGGGGCTATGGGATTAAGAGCAGCTGTAGAAAAAGCTGGTCCAGCTTTATTAGAACCTATCGAAAAAGTTGAGATTGTTACTCCGGAAGAATATCTTGGAGATGTTATGGGTGACGTTTCATCAAGAAGAGGTAGACTTGATGGTATGGGAACAAGAGAAGGTGTTCAAATCGTTGATGCATTTATTCCATTATCGGAAATGTTTGGATATGCAACATCATTACGTTCAAACACACAAGGACGTGCAACATACTCAATGCAATTTGACCACTATGAACAAGTTCCAAATAGTATAAAAGAAAAAGTATTAGAAGGCAAAAAGTCATAATAAAAAATTAGGAGGAAAAAATGGCTAAAGAAAAATTTATTAAAGACAAACCACACGTAAACGTTGGTACAATCGGTCACGTAGACCACGGTAAAACAACAACAACAGCTGCTATTACTCTTGTATTAAACAAGAGAAATGGTACAGGTACATTTGTTGATTATGCAAATATTGATAAAGCACCTGAAGAAAGAGAAAGAGGTATTACAATCAATACTTCTCACGTTGAATATGAAACAGCAAAAAGACACTATGCTCACGTAGACTGTCCAGGGCACGCTGACTATGTAAAGAACATGATTACTGGTGCTGCTCAAATGGACGGTGCTATCTTAATCGTATCAGCAGCTGATGGTCCAATGCCTCAAACAAGAGAACACATCTTATTAGCAAGACAAGTTGGGGTTCCAAAAATTGTAGTATTCTTAAACAAAGAAGATCAAGTTGACGATCCAGAATTAATCGAATTAGTAGAAATGGAAGTTAGAGAAATGTTATCAGAATATGATTACGATGGAGATAACACACCATTTGTAGTAGGTTCAGGATTAAAAGCTTTACAAGAACCAGATGGAGAATGGGGAGATAAAATCGTTGCATTAATGGATGCAGTTGATGAATGGATTCCAACACCAGAAAGAGATAATGATAAACCATTTATTATGCCAGTTGAAGACGTATTTTCAATTACAGGTAGAGGTACAGTAGCTACAGGTAGAGTTGAAAGAGGTGTTGTTAAAGTTGGTGATAGTGTAGAAATCGTTGGTTTAGTAGACAAACCTCAAACAGTTGTTGTTACTGGGGTAGAAATGTTTAGAAAACAATTAGACTTAGCAGAAGCTGGAGATAATATCGGTGCTCTATTAAGAGGGGTTACAAGAGATGATATCGAAAGAGGTCAAGTTTTAGCAAAACCAGGTACAATTCACCCACATACAAAATTTGAAGGCGAAGTATACGTATTAACAAAAGAAGAAGGTGGTAGACATACTCCATTCTTCTCAGGATATAGACCACAATTCTATTTAAGAACAACAGACGTTACAGGTGATATCAAATTAGCTGACGGTGTTGAAATGGTTATGCCTGGAGATAACGCAACATTTACAATCACATTAATTTCTCCAATCGCTATCGAAGAAGGATTAAGATTTGCGATCAGAGAAGGTGGTAGAACAGTTGCTTCAGGTGTTGTATCAAAAATTATTGAATAGTAAACATTTAAAAGTATCAGAAGAAATTCTGGTACTTTTTTTTTATTTAAGATATAATAGTAAAAGATTAATTTTTGGAGAGTATTATGGCGAAATTATATTTTAGATATGGTGCAATGAATTCGGGAAAGTCAACTTCACTAATGCAAGTAGCACACAATTATGAAGAAAGAGGAATGAAAGTAAGGTTACTAAAACCTTCAATTGATTCTAAAGGTGATGATAAACTTGTTTCAAGACTTGGAGTTACAAGAAAAGTTGATTACATTGTAAAAGAAGATGATGATTTATTTGAAAATTTTTCTAAAATTGAAAATGGAGAAAATATTTCATGTGTGTTAGTTGATGAAGTACAATTTTTGAATAGTAGACAAATTGATCAATTAATGAAAGTTGCAGTTATAAAGGATATTCCTGTTATATGTTATGGACTTAGAACTGATTTTCAAACTAATGGATTTGAAGGTTCATCAAGATTACTTTTAATAGCTCATT
Organism: Helcococcus sp. KG196; assembly: GCF_046035495.1. Classification (NCBI taxonomy): domain Bacteria; kingdom Bacillati; phylum Bacillota; class Tissierellia; order Tissierellales; family Peptoniphilaceae; genus Helcococcus; species Helcococcus sp. KG196. The sequence continues at coordinate 82,099 of NZ_JBFNFI010000002.1, read as the reverse complement.
CTGTAGAAGAATTAAAGACTATTTGCAGATGTGGAAAGAAGGCAGTTTTTAATGGAAGAAAGATTGATGGTCTTTTTGTATTTGAGGGTAGTCAAATTGCAATTGATGGGGAACATGAAGTAGAATATGAATCGATGTGTGCTAAATGTTATTTTGATAGATTAGAAGAGGAAAAACAAAGGAATAGTGATAAACAGCAAGTGATTGATAAAATTATTTAATATAAAAAGGTGTTGACTTTTCAACACCTTAATTTTTTATAATTTAGATAATTCTAAAGAAAATACATTCAACATTTTAATTACGTTTTTTAATGTTATATCATTAATATCCTTCATAGGATTAAATTCAACGAAGTCAATAGAACGCACCAATTTTGTTTGTATTATTGATTTTATGAGTTTTTCAGATTGTTCTATATTCATTCCGTCTTTTTCGGGCGTACCAGTTCCGGGAACAAGTTTCTCGTCCAAAGAATCTATATCATAACTTAGGTGTATATTTTTTGTATTTTTTTCTTTTAATTTTAGCAACAATTCTTCGATACAAGCTTCTATACCTTTTTCTTTAATATCATTCATATACCAAACATTAACATTGTGTTTTTCTAAAATTCCATATTCTCCATCATCAACACTCCTTGCTCCTAATATATAAACATTATTGCCATTGATTTTTTTTCCATTAAATAAAATGTTATTTAACTCTGTATTTCCTTCACCTAAAGAAATACTTAATGGCATTCCATGTATATTTGCAGATGGAGAGGTTTCTATTGTGTTTATATCCGTATGAGCATCAATCCAAATTACAGCTAAATCTTTATTATGAAATTTAGATGTTGCGGCAATGGATCCTATGCCTAAAGAATGATCTCCTCCTAAAACAAATGGTAAAATACCTTCTTTCAATGTTTCATATAACTTATTTGCAAGATCTTTATTTGCGTCGAGTATACCTTTATAGTATTTTAATTTTTTACTTGTAGCAAATTTTTCCTGCTCACTATATTTATCTACATTAGTGTTAAATATTTTTTTTATTATATTACCTTTTTTTTCAAAAATATCAATTATATTATTTTGTATCATTGTATCAGGACCAAGTTCAACTCCAGGTCTGTCGGAACCATAGAAAATTGGAACTTTTATAAAATTGATTTTCATATTTTCTCCGTAAAATTTATTATAATATGTAGTATAATATATATTATACTACATAAAATTTTTTTAGGAGCAAAAATGAAAAAATTAAATGATATTATCGAGATTTTAAAAAAATTTAGTTTATTTATAGATTCTAATATAGAAGATATAGATATAGAAGAAATTACTTATGATTCCAGAAATGTTAAAAACAATACATTATTTTTTTGTAAAGGATTAAATTTTAAGGAAGAATATTTATTGTCATCAAAAGAAACCGGTGCTGTATGTTATGTTTCAGAGAAAAAATATGATGTTGATATGCCTTATATTTTAGTTAATGATATAAGAATAGCAATGATGGAAATTTCTAGATTTTTTTATGATTATCCTGATAGAAAAATAAAAACTATCGGTGTTACCGGTACAAAAGGCAAATCTACTACGGTAATGTATATTAAAAATATTTTAGATGAATATTTACGTAAAAATTCAAAAAAACCTGCCGGATTAATTTCATCAATTGATGTTTATGATGGTATATCAACAATTGGAGCATCTTTAACTACACCGGAAGCTATTGATTTATATAGATATATTAAAAATGCTGTTGATTCAGGGTTAGAATATATGATAATTGAAACATCATCACAAGCATTAAAATATTATAGGGCGAATAATTTAGATTATGACGTTACAGTTTTTTTAAATATTGGAGAGGATCATGTAAGTCCATTAGAACATGATTCTTTTGAAGATTATTTTAGTTCAAAGTTGAAAATATTTACAAATAGCAAATTTGCCATTTATAATAAAGAAATGGATTATGTAGATAAAGTTGAAAAAATCATAAGAGAAAAAAATCTAGACTCAAGGACATTTTCAAAGAAAGAAAATTCAGATATAAACTTATTAGATTATGAGTTTAAAAATAATTATTTGGAATTTAAAATTAAATACAAAAATAAAATTGAAAAATACGAAATTCACCAATTTGCGACTTATAATATAGAAAATGCAATGGCTGCAATTTTAGTTTCTAAACATTTTGATGTTGATTATGATTTGATCTTTAATGGATTAAAAACAACAGAAGTGGATGGGAGAGAAAGTATATTTATATCAAATGATGAAAAATATGTATTGTATGTTTCCTATGCACATAATGAATTGAGTTTCCAAAAAACTTATGATTTCATTAAAGAAAGATTTAAAAATTATAGTATAATTTCAATTTATGGTATAAGTGGTAATGTTGCTGAAAATAGATTAAACGGATTAGTAAAGACATCAACTAAAGTTTCAGATTATATATATATTGTACCAGAGGATTCTGGATATACTTCTTATGATGATATTTCTAAAAAAATAATTAATAAGATAAGTCCGATTACAAGTAATTATATGAAAATGGATGATAGGGAAGAAGCTATTAGATATGCTTTTGAAAATTCCAGTGATAAAACAGTTATATTTATTGCAGGCAAAGGAAATGAAGATTTTCAAAAAATTAATGGAAAAAAAATAAAAATAAAAAGCGATTATCAAGTAGCAAAGGAAATAATCAAAGATTATAATTTAAGAGATTGAGAGTATATCATGAAAAAAAATTTTATTAATAACATAAAAAAAATTAAATCAAATAAAGAATTAATATGGGCATTTTTAAAATATCAAATTATAACTAAAATTTTTTTGATATTGGTAATTTTTCCAGTCTTAAAATATCTTTTAAGATTAGTATTATTGTCAATGGGCAGAAGGTCAGTAACAAGTGGTGATTTTGTTAGTGGTTTATTAAGTTTTAGAGGTACCGGTATTCTTATATGTACCTTGCTTATTATTTTCTTTTTAACAATTTTTGATATAAATACTTTTATAGTATCAAGTGCATTGTATAAAGAAAATAAATTTAATCCGGGCTTAAGAAATATGATTTTACTTGGAATTAAATCATTTAAAAATTTATTGAATATTTCAGGAGTTTTTATAGCTATTTATGTAGCTTTAGCTTTTTCCTTATTAGGATTTAGGATAATATACACTCCTATTACAAATTTTCAAATACCAAATTTTATTAAAGAATTTTTATTCTCCAATGATATATATTTTTTAGCATATTATATAATTGGTTTTATTATAATAATTACTCTAATAATTTATATATTTACTTTTCATTTTTTAACTATAGAGGATATGTCTTTAGTTGATGCCATGAAGAGCTCTCGAAAATTAATATTAGAAAATAAAAAAGATTTTATTATAAGGTTTATCATACTTAAGATGTTAATGTGGTTTATAGTATATGTAGGATTTAACTTTTTAATTTTAACAATTATTAATTATATTAATAGCTTAAATATTTCTATGTTTATATCAAGGGTATTTACCATATTTTTATCTTTTAGTTTATATCAATTTTTGACGTTAGTTATACTTATGATAGCACCATATTTTATAAGTGAATTAACAAATCTTTATTATGATTATAGAAAAAATAATCTTGATAATGAAAAATTTATAAAATATTACTCTATAGAAAAACAAAATGTAAAAAGCAAGATAGATTTTAAGAAATATGGAATTATTTTTGGTGTAGGTTTATTTGTATTTAATGTTTTATTTTCTATAATAAATTCTTATTTTTTTGATAATTTATATAGAGAATCTAGTGTGGTAAATATTGTTGCACATAGAGCGGGTGGATTTTTAGAAGTTGAAAATAGTATAGAAGGGCTGAAAAAGGCAATAGAATTTAAGGCAGCTTATAGTGAAATAGATGTTCAAAGAACCAAAGATGGACATTATATTATTAATCATGATAATACATTAAATAGATTAACAGGGGTAGATTTAAAATCAAGCCAATTAAATTTAAAAGAAATCAAAAAATTAAATTTAAAAACAAGTTCGAATTCTTTTAAGAAGGGGCAAAAGATTGCTACAATAGAAGAAATGTTGGATGTATCAAAGGGAAAAATTAAATTATTAATTGAGTTGAAGGGTGCTACTGCTGATAAAAAGATGGTTGATGATTTAGTAAAAATTGTTAAAGAAAGAGATATGATAAATGAAACTGTATTAATATCTTTAGACTATAATTTAATTAAATATATTGAAGAAAAATATCCTGAAATTTATAGCGGATATTTGTACTATTTTTCATTTGGTGATTTAAGTGATTTAAAATGTGATTATTTCTTAATGGAAGAAAATCAGGTGACAGAATCATCTTTAGAAAAAATAAAATTGATGGGTAAAAAGGCTATGGTTTGGACTGTCAATAGTTATTATAATATGAAAAAGTTTACTAATATGAGTTTAGACGGTATTATAACAGATAGGGTCGAAGAATTAAAAAATCTTAAGGAAATCTTAAGTAAGAGAAGTGATTTTGAAATTATTTTAGATAATTTCTTATTTAATTAATAAAATATAAAAAACTGTATTAATCTTTCACTAAAAAGTAATTGATAATACAGTTTTTACATTTTATTTTACAATCCCATTTTCATCTACTAAAATACATTCAATTCCAAAAAGTTTAAGAGATTCAATTATTTCTGGATCTGCATCAGAATTAGTAATTAAAATATCTACATCTCTTACATCTCCTGATACAAATGCACTTTTATGATTCAATTTAGAGCTGTCAACACATAATATAACTTTGTTAGCTCTTTCAATCATTGCTTTGTTGATTGCTACTTCATCAATATTAGCTGTTGTAATGCCTTCAGTAATGTGAAATCCACTTGCTCCTAAAATTGCTTTATTTGCCTGAGTATTTATTATATTATTTAGTGCGAATTCTCCCGTTAAAGCAGATTTTGGTTTTTTTATTTCTCCGCCGGTTAAAATTATTTTTATTTTAGGTAATGTATGCATGGTTAAAACATTTCCATTATTAGTAATTACTGATACAAACTTTGAAGGTTCTATATATTTTATACTTTGTATACTTGTATATGCCGAATTTATAAAAATTATATCGTCATCATTTATTAGTGTCGCAGCTATTTTAGCAATTTGATTTTTTTTGTTTTCCGTTATAGATTTTCGTATTTCATTTGAACTTATAGCTGAAACATATCCATGGTATTTATATATTAAATTTTTATTATGTAGATACTCAATATCCCTTCTAATAGTTGGAAGGGAAACGTTTAATTTTTCTGCTAGATTAATATTTGTTGATTTTTTTAATTCATTTATTAATAGTAATAAATTTTTTCTTCTTTTATTAATTATATCTTTGCTATGTTTCATAATTTTCCTTTTAAATAATGTAATGAGGTTTAAATCTGTATTTTTATTAGATTATACTCTTTGAAAATATTTTAGTCAAATATTAAAAATAATTAATAATAAGGTTTTCGTATTTAATATTTCAAAAGAACATAAAAAATAATCAAAACTTATTTATATTTTCTTTTTTATTCAAAAGAAAATAAAAAAGAAAAATTTTATGTTTTTATTTAAATAAAATAATTGACTTAAAGAAAGAAATGTTTTACAATCCATTTGTAAAGGTAATCATAAAATTATTAGGAGGGTATTATGTCAAAAATTGATGAAATTACAAGGGAGTCATGGATACTAAAAACATTTCCTGAATGGGGTACATGGCTAAATGAAGAAATAGAAAACGAAATTGTTGCTGAAAATAAAGTTGCTATGTGGTGGCTTGGAAATATGGGATTATGGGTTAAATCTCATGGGGGAGCAAATTTGTGTGTGGACTTATGGGTTCAAACAGGAAAAAAGACTCAAAAAAATAAACTTATGAAAGAAAAACATCAACATCAAAGAGCAGTTGGATGTGTAGCACTTCAACCAAATTTAAGAACAACACCATGTGTTATTGATCCATTTGCAATTAAGGAATTAGATGCTATAATATCTACACATTCGCATAGTGATCATATTGATATAGATGTTGCAGCTGCAATAATGCAAAATACTAAAGATACGAAATTTATCGGACCTAAAAGCTGTACCGATATTTGGAGAAAGTGGGGTGTTCCTGAAGAAAGACTTGTTACAGTGAAACCTGGTGATGAATTTGAAATAAAAGATACGAAACTTAAAGTATTTGATTCATTTGATAGAACTATGCTTTTAACTGTAGATGAAGATGTTGTATTAAAAGATAATATGCCACCTGAAATGTCAGAATTAGCAGTTAATTATTTAATAGAAACAAGTGGCGGAAATATTTATCACGCAGGCGATTCACATCATTCAAACTATTTTGTAAAACATGGTAATGAAAATAAAATTGATGTTGCAATAGTTGGATATGGCGAAAATCCTAGAGGAATGACTGATAAATTAACATCATCTGATGTTTTAAGGGTAGCGGAAGAATTAAAGACACAAGTTGTTATACCTGTTCATCATGATATTTGGTCAAATTTTTTAGGTGATCCAAAAGAAATAATGATGTTGTGGAACTATAAGAAATATAGATTAAATTATAAATTTAAGCCATATATTTGGCAACCTGGTGGAAAATTCATTTTCCCTGATAATAAAGACGATTTAGAGTATATGTATCGTAGAGGATTCGAAGATGCATTTACAATTGAACCTGATTTGCCATATAAAGCATTTTTATAAAATAAATAATTAGGATGGAGGAAAAAATGGAATATTTGGAAATGGTATGGAAATTTATAGTATTTAATATACTAACTAAACCTGCATATTTAATAGGTTTTATGGTTCTTTTGGGATATATTTTGCTAAAGAAACCTTGGTATGAAAGTTTAAGTGGGTTTATAAAAGCTACAGTAGGGTATTTTATATTAGCAGTAGGTTCTGGTGGACTTGTAAGGACTTTCAGACCAATTTTAGTTGGATTAAAGGAAAAATTTAATTTATCAGCTATGGTTATTGACCCATATTTTGGACAAAATGCTGTGCAATCAGCTATGACAAAATTAGGAAGGTCTTTTTCTCAAGTTATGATACTTCTTCTAATTGCTTTTATATTTAATTTGATTTTAGTAAGATTACAAAAATTCACAAAATTAAGAGCAGTATTTACAACAGGGCACGTTCAAATGCAACAAGCGGCAACAGCTTTTTGGTTAATATTATATGCATTTCCGGGACTTGGAGATACACCAATGTTAATTATAATGGCTATTTTACTTGGAACATATTGGGCTGTAGGATCAAACCTTACAATTAAACCTACACAAGAAGTTACTGATGGTGCAGGATTTGCACTAGCTCATCAACAAATGTTTGGAGTATATTTGATGAGTAAGCTATCAGAATATATCGGGAAAAAATCAAAAAATTCTAAAAAATTAGAGGATATAGAATTACCAGGTTGGTTATCAATTTTTAATGATAATATGGTTTCAACGTCATTATTAATGACAGTATTTTTCGGAACTATATTATTAATTTTAGGACAAGACTATTTAATAGCTGCAAAATTCTTAAAACAAGGAGATTCATTTGCTTTTTATATACTAACGACTGCATTACAATTCGCAGTATATTTAGCAATATTGCAATTAGGTGTTAGAACATTTGTTACAGAACTTACGGTTTCATTCCAAGGTATCTCAAATAAATTGTTACCGGGTGCTGTACCGGGAATTGACTGTGCAGCAGTTTATGGTTTTGGATCTCCAAATGCAATAACAATAGGATTTTTATTTGGTGCATTAGGACAATTCTTAGCGATAATAACTTTAATTTTATTAAAGAGTCCTACAATTGTAATAGCAGGATTTGTACCTGTATTCTTTGATAATGCAACTATTGGGGTTTTTGCGAATAACAAAGGTGGATTAAAGGCTGCTATTATAACACCATTTATAAGTGGTTTAATTCAAGTATTTGGTTCAGCATTTATAGCATCATTAGTTGGGTTATCATTACATGGTGGATATTTAGGAATGTTTGACTGGGCAACAGTATGGCCTGCATTTACAATTATAATGAAATATTTAGGATATGTGGGAGTTGGAATAATTACTATAGTTTTATTGATTATACCTCAGTTACAGTATAAAAAAGATAAAGAAAATTATTTCTTGATAACTTCTGATTATGAACAATACAAAAAAAATAAAAATAAATAGGAGATAAAAATGAAAGTTTTAGTTTGTTGTGCTAATGGAGCAGGGACAAGTTTATTAATGGAAATGAAAGTTAAACAAGCATTTGCTGAATTAAATATAAAAGCTGATGTTTCTCATACATCATTATCAGAAGGTAAAAATTCATCAAGAAATTATGATGTAGTTGTATGTAGTTTAGCATTTGAAAAAAACTTTGATGAATCTAAAAATTTAGGAGTTAAAGTTATAGGGATTAAAAATATTTTATCATTAGATGAAATTAAAACTAAGTTAGTTGAAGCAGGTATTGCAAATTAATTTTAGATTCGGAAAGTAGGAAGTAATGTACGATTTAAGAAATTTAACAATTGATGATATAGAGCTTAATATTGACTCAAAGGATTGGATAGATTCAATAAGAAAAGCATCAGTTAAATTAATAGATAGAAAGATTATTGAAGAAAAGTATGTAGATGCGATGATAGATAGTGTACTAAAATTTGGACCTTATATAGTTATAGCTAAGAATGTTGCTTTAGCTCATGCAAGACCCGAAGATGGTACTATTGAGACAAAATTGTATTTTACAACATTAAAAAATGATATTGAATTTGGTGAATTTGATAATGACCCGGTAAAACTATTGATAGTTTTATCTGCTAAAGATAGTGACAGTCATTTGGAGTTATTGTGTCAGTTAGGCACTATATTAGAAAATAGAGAAATAGTTGAAAAGCTTTTAGATGCTAAAACAAAAGAAGAGTTTCTAAATGTTATTTTGGAGGCTTTAGATGAAATTCAATAAACAAATAATTGCAGAAATGGAAAAAGCATATTCTGTTAATAATTTTATTGTTGACGGAAAATTAAAATTTATAGTTGGTACTGAAAAAAATGGGCCATTAAACTTATTTGATGCAAATGGTAAATATGAGGAAACTATTGTAGAGGAATATGGAGGGGTAATGTCAATTATCCCCGTTCCAAATCAAGAAAATAGCTTTTTAACCACATATAAATTTTATTCTCCAAATGATGGATATGATGCTAAAATTGTTCAGGTAAAAAAACGTAATGGAAATTGGACTGTTAATGTGATAACTGATTTACCATTTGTTCACAGATTTGATATTTTAAGCAATGGTAAAGAAAACTATTTAATAGCATGTACAATAAAAAGTGGATTTGATTTCAAAAATGATTGGAATCAGCCCGGAAAAATTTATATTGCAAAATTACCTGAAAATTTAGATAACTTTAATGAAAAAAATCAATTAAAGGTTGAAGTATTAAAAGATGGATTAACAAAAAATCATGGATTTTATAAGGTAAATGGTGAGAAAGAATATGCTCTAATCACATCGGAAAATGGAATATTTAAGGTTATCCCACCTCAAAAAAGCGATGAATGGTTAATAGAAAAAATTTTGGACCAATCGACGTCAGATTCTTTAATATATGATTTAGATGGTGATGGAAAAAATGAATTAGTAACATTTTCAGAATTTCATGGCGATCATCTAGATATTTATAAAGAGGTTAGTGATAACAATTATGAAAAAATATATTCATATAAAAAACCTATAAGATTTTTACATGCACTTAATGTTCAAGTTATAAATGGTAAACCTTTATTATTTGTTGGACATCGTGGTGGTGAAAGAGATTTATTTGCATTAACATTTAATGATACTCTTAATACATTTGATAGAATTGATATTGATAGTAAAATTGGACCTGCTAATGTATCATCTTATATTTTTGAAAATAAGTATAGAATTGTATCAGCTAATAGAGAAACTAATACTGTTACATTTTACACATTGGAGGACTAAATGAAATATCAATTAGGACTTTATGAAAAAGCATTACCTAGTAATTTAACTTGGGAAGAAAAATTTAATATTGCCAAATCTGCGGGTTATGATTTTTTAGAAATTAGCATTGATGAGACAGATGAAAAGTTAAGTAGATTAGATTGGACTAAAGAAGAGATTAATTCATTGATTAGTATTATGCAAAAAACAGATTTTCCTATTAGATCAATGTGTTTAAGTGGACATAGGAAATATCCTTTGGGATCATTAAATGAACAAACCCGTCTGAGAAGTATTATGATTGCAGAAAAAGCTATTAATTTAGCGGATAAATTAGGAATTAGGATAATACAATTAGCAGGATATGATGTTTACTATGAAAAAAGCAATGATGAAACTAAAAAACTATTTGAAGTAAATTTAAGAAAAATGGTAGAAATGGCATCTGCTAAAGGAATATTATTAGGTTTTGAAACTATGGAAACTGAATTTATGGATACAGTATCAAAAGCGATGGAATATGTAGAGAAAATTAATTCACCATATTTAGGGGTGTATCCTGATTGTGGTAATTTGAATAATGCGGCAATAAAATATGATAGAGATATTTTAGATGATATAGATGCCGGTGTGGGGAAAATACTTGCTTTTCATATTAAAGAGACTGTTCCGGGGAAATATAGAGATATGCACTTTGGTGAAGGCGATGTAGATTTTGATAAAATATGTAAAAAATTATATGAATTAAAGATAAATAGATTCGTTACTGAATTTTGGCATTTAGGTGAAGATAACTATATAGAAATTGTAAATGAACAATGCAAATTTGCTAAAAATGTTCTTGCTAAATATTACAATTAGGAGGGATTATGCTTGAAGAATTGAAAAAAAGAGTTTATGAGGCAAATTTACTTCTTCCAAAATATGATTTAGTAAAATTTACTTGGGGAAATGTAAGTGAAATTGATGAAGATAGCAAAATTGTCGCTATTAAACCCAGTGGCGTTGATTATGATAAATTAAAAGTTGATGATATAGTTTTAGTGAATCTTGACGGAGAAATAGTAGAGGGGGATAAAAAACCTTCATCGGATACGAAAACACATTTGGAGATTTATAAAAAATTTCCGGAAGTAAAAGGTATAGTTCATACTCATTCTCCATATGCAACATCATGGGCTCAAGCCGGGATAGATATACCATGTTTTGGAACTACGCATGCAGATTATATTTATGGCGATGTACCGGTTTTAAGAAATTTAACTCAAGAAGAGATTGATGATGATTATGAAAAAAACACAGGATTATTAATAGTTGATTATATGAAAGATAAAGAATTTACAAAAACTCCAGCTGTTTTATTGAAAAATCACGGATCATTTGTTTGGGGGGAAGATTGTTTTGATGCGGTGCATAATTCTGTTGTATTGGAAGAAGTTGCAAAAATGGCTACTTTTACAATTTTGATAAATCCAAATGCTGAAAAAACACCAAAAAGAGTTCAAGATAAACATTATTATAGAAAACATGGTAAAAATGCTTATTATGGACAGTAATTGATAAGGAGATAATATGAAGTTTTTTTTAGATACGGCAAATGTTGATGAAATAAAAAGAATAGACGATCTAGGTTTGGTAGATGGGGTTACTACAAATCCTACACTAATTTCTAGAGAAGGAAGGGATTTTGAAGAAGTAATCAAAGATATTTGTTCATTTGTAAAGGGACCGGTTTCTGCAGAAGTTATAGGTTTAACATCTGAAGAAATGGTTAAAGAAGCTAGAATAATTTCTAAATGGGCAGATAATATTGTTGTTAAAATTCCGATGACTGAAGAAGGATTAAAAGCAATTAAAATTTTATCACAAGAAGGAATAAAAACTAACTGCACTTTAATTTTTTCAGTGGCTCAAGGGCTGTTAGCTATGAAAGCCGGAGCTACATATATAAGTCCATTCATTGGAAGAATAGATGATTTAGGTAAATCCGGTATAGAGTTAGTTGAAGATTTGAGATATATAATAGATATGTATAATTTCAAATCGGAAATTATAGCTGCATCTGTAAGGACATTAGCTCATGTTGAGGAATCAGCAAAGGCAGGGGCACATATTGCAACAATACCTGGAACATTATTCCCTAAATTATGGAATCATGCTTTAACTGATAAAGGAATTAATGATTTTTTAAGTGATTGGGAAAAATATAAAAAATCTATGAAATAATTTTATATAACGGGAGAAAATGAAAATTGTCATATCTCCCGTATATTTTATAAAAATTTAGTGTAATTTTAGAGAGGAATATTATGGAAAAGAAAGTTATTGATACGATAAGAGTATTATCTGCAGAAATGGTTTTAAAAGCAAATTCTGGACATCAGGGGACTCCAATAGGGGCTTCTCCAATAGGATATGTTTTATATAATGATGTAATGAAATATAATCCTAAAAATCCGAAATGGTTTAATAGAGATAGATTTATTTTATCAGCAGGTCATGCATCAGCTTTACAATATTCTTTATTACATTTATTTGGTTTTGATTTAAGTATGGAGGATATAAAAAATTTCAGACAATTGGGCTCAAAAACACCGGGACATCCAGAATATGGATACACAGATGGTGTTGAGGTTACAACCGGACCATTAGGACAAGGTGTTGCTAATGCTGTTGGCTTTGCAATGGCGGAAAAACATTTAGCTGCAAAATATAATACAAAAGAAATAAAATTAATAGATCATTACACATATGTGTTAGCTGGTGATGGATGTTTGATGGAAGGTGTGTCAAATGAAGCATCATCTTTAGCGGGTACATTAGGACTTGGAAAATTAATCATGTTGTATGATTCTAATAAAATTACGATTGATGGAACAACTGAAATAGCATTTTCTGAAAATGTTGCAAAAAGATATGAAGCATTAGGATGGCAAGTATTAGATGTAAAAGATGCAAACGATATTAATGCGATTAGAGAAGCTATTGAAGATGCTAAAAAAGATAGTAAAAGACCAACATTAATAGAAATTCATTCTAAAATAGGATATGGAACTAATAAGGAAAATACATCAGCTGTTCATGGTAATCCCTTAAAATTGAATGATATAGAAGAAATGAAGTTAAATTTAGGATATAATGTTAAAGAAATGTTTACAATCGATAAGGATGTAAGGTCATATTTGGATAATGTAATATCAAGACATAAAACATATGAAGATGAATGGAATAAATTATTAAATGAATATAAAAATAAGTATCCTGAAAAATATGAATCATTTATAAATGCTGTTAATAATTCTTATGATTTTAGTTTTCTGAATGAAGAAGATTATTATAAATTTGATAAGGATTTGGCGACTCGAGCTTCTTCCGGAGTTGTAATTAATAAAATTGCAAAATATTTTGATGGATTTTTTGGAGGTTCTGCTGATTTAGCCGGTTCAAATAACACTACAATAGAAGATGAAACATTCTTTTCGAAAGAAAATCCTATTGGAAAAAACATTCATTATGGTATAAGAGAACATTCAATGGCTGCTATGGCGAATGGAATAAGCTTACACGGAGGTTTATTACCATATACAGGTACATTTTTATCATTTGCTGATTACATGAAACCTGCTATAAGATTATCTGCTTTAATGCATCAAAAAGTAGTGAATATATTCACTCATGATAGTATTGGATTAGGAGAAGATGGTCCTACACATCAAGCTGTTGACCAATTACCAATGTTAAGGTCAATACCAAATTGTATAACTCTTAGACCTGCTGACAACAGAGAAACTGCGGCATCATGGTCATATATATTACAATCTAAAGGTAGACCTGTTAATTTAATACTAACAAGACAAGTTGTGCCATCAATAGAAAATACAGGAATCAATTTATTTAAGGGAGCATATATCTTAAAAGATTTTGGAGATAATCCTGAAGTTATATTAATGGCATCAGGCTCAGAGCTTCAATTAGCATATAAAGTTGCTGAAAAATTATTTGAACAAGGAAAATCTTCAAGAGTTATTTCTTTCCCTTCAATTGAATTATTTGAGGAACAATCAGATGAATATAAGAAAGATTTATTACCGGATAATATAAAAAATAGGGTATGCATAGAAGCCTCATCAGAAAAATCATGGTATAAATACTTAGGCATAGATGGGTTATTAATAGGAATGGAAACATTTGGAACATCAGCACCGGCTGAAGTTGCTTTTGAATATTTTGGGTTTACAGTAGATAAAATTTTACACAAAATTAATAAAAAATATTATAACTAATAGTAAAAAAAGATAGTATAAATTATTTCAAGTTAAATAATTTAGCTATCTTTTTAATATTTAAAAGTTCTAAAAATAATTTTAAATATTAATTTTTTGTAACAATAATGACAGTTACAAATTCTAAAAATATGTTAATATAAATATATAAAGTTTAAGGAGGTAATTTTGAAAAATATAAAAATATATATGCTTGATTTTGTTTATTCACAGCATTTATGTAAATTATTAAACCGTTATGATGATATAAATTGTAGTATTGTCGAAGAATATAATAAAAAAGATACAAATTATATATATGTTACAGACTTTTACGTTGAAGATAATATTAATTTAATAAAGTTAACAAGCGAAAAGGAAAAGTATCAAAATGTTGACAATATATATCAAATGATTATTAATAAATATACTTTAATTAATCATTATTCTAAAGAAGTTAAAATAATTTCATTTGTAAATATTACAGAAAATAAGCCTTGTAACAAATTAGCCACTGATTTATATAAGGAATTTAATAAAAAATATAATTCTCTTTTATTAAATTTTAATTACTATTACAATTATAATTTGGTAGAAAATGAATTAGGAATAGACTCTTTATTATTTGTAGAAGAAAATAGTGGAGATGTTGCTGTTAATAGTTATAAAAATTTTAATTATATTGGTGCTTCTTCTATACCGATTGAAACAAATAAACTTGAAAATACTAAAAAAATATTAAAAACTATAAAAAAATTAAATTATAATTATATTATAGTCGATTTAAATTTTAATTTAACACAAAGAAATTTAGAAATCTTAAAATATTCAGATATAATTATATATTATTTTCCTACAAATTCCGACGAAATTTTTATTTCAAAAAACATTCAAAATATAAATAATTTTCTAAATAATACCAATGATACAAAATTGACAATTGAAATTAGGCCTATAAAATCAGGATATAATTTAAGACTTAATAATGAAAATATAGAAATCAATTCTTTATCAAAAATGGTTGATTTAATATGATTGATTATAAAGATGTAAAAAAATATATTAAGAGTTATGAAATTATAACGCTTAATGATAATCAATTAAATCAGTATTTTAATAATGCAATCTTAAATTATTGTAATGCAGAAAAAATAACAATTGATATTGATGAAATAAAAGTTATTATAAAAGATTTATATTTTGAATATAGAGGGTTAAGCATAATAGATAAACTGTTAGAAGATGATGAAATAAATGAAATAATGGTTAATTCATTTGATAATATTTTTATAGAATATAAAGGAAAAATGGTAAAAAGTAATCTTAAATTTTCTAATGATGAACATTATAACAGGATTATACAAAAAATAGTTAGTGATGCTGGAAGAGAGGTTAATGTTTCAAATCCAATAGTTGATGCAACATTATACGATGGGTCAAGAGTTAATATTGTTCTTCCTCCAATTTCTAAAGATAATCCTTCAATGACTATAAGAAAATTTTCTAATAAAGTAATTACTATAGATGATTTAATTCAATTTAATACAATTGATGATAAAGTTGCTAAATTTATTAATGATATAGTAAAAGCTAAGTATAATTTAATAATTAGTGGAGGGACTTCAACAGGTAAGACAACTTTTTTAAATGCTATTTCAGAATTTATTTCAAATGATGAAAGAATCATTACAATAGAGGATTCTAGAGAACTTAATTTAATTAATAAAGAAAATTTAATAAGCTTAGAAACTAGAAATTCTAATAATTCTAAAAGAGGGGAGATTAACATTAAAGAACTTATTAAAACATCATTAAGAATGAGACCTGATAGAATAATTGTAGGTGAAGTTAGAGCTGATGAATCATTAGATATGCTGCAAAGCATGCAAACTGGACATGAAGGAGCTTTAACTACTATTCATGCCAATTCTGGAAGAGATTTATTGTCAAGGCTTGAAACAATGGTTTTAAGAGCGAGTGATGATATTCCGTTGGAGGCTATTAAAAGATTAATTAATTCTTCAATAGAAATTGTTATTCAATTAAAAAGAGTTAATTATTTAAAAAGAAGAGTTGTAGAAATATCTGAAATAATGCAGGCTGAAAATGGAGATACCATTATAAATCAAATTTATAAATATAATTATAAAACTGATAAATTAGATAAAATAGGAGAAATTAAAAATGTAGAAAAACTTGAAAGGTTAAACAATGAAAAATAAACAAATTTTGAGCTATTTTATATCATTTTTTTTAGTATTTTTGTATACATATATTTTTTTTAATTCCTTAGTATTTTCTATTATATTTTCAATTTTAGTATCAATAAAATTTTATAAACATATTTTTGAAGTTTTTGAAAAGAAAAATTTAAGATTAAAAAGAATAATGTTTAGAGAATTTTTAGATATTTTGAATTCAAATATTATTTCCGGTGAAAATTTTTATAATTCATTAAAAAACACATCGAAAGAAATAAAAAATATTTTCCATGATAATACTTATTTAGTTAAATATCTTGATGATTTAGTTTTAGATATTGAAAATGGTAAAAATATCTCGACTGCCTTAAGTGATTTTAAGAAAAGAGCTGATTTAGAAGAAATAGACATTTTTGTAGATAGTATAATTTTATCAATTCAAATGGGTATAGATTTATCTAAAATTATAAATAATAGTAAAAATATGTTATCTGACAATATAAGTTTGGAGTTAGAGCTATCAACTATAGTGGATAATTCCAAAAAAGAATTTTTAATAATGATTTTTTTACCGATTTTTGTATTGCTTTTAGTTAATAATTCTTCTATTCATGGATTAAGACTATCAGATTATTTAATAAGAGTTCCTGTGTTTATTTCATTTGTTTTTGCATTTTTTTTAGGTGATAAAATTGTGAATTTGGAGGTGTAATATTAAATATTTATTTTTGATTTTATTTACAATTATTATTTTAACATCAAATATATTTTATATTATAAATTATAAAAAAATAATTTCTATTAAGGATACTTTTGATTATAAATCTGAATGGAAAAATAATTTAATTTTACCTTTTAATTATTTGGTAAATAAATATTATTACTTTTTTTCTAAACTTGTGTCTCCAAAATTAAAAATTGTAATTAAAAATTTATATGGAGAAGAAAATCTTAAATATCAAGAAATTTTATTTATCAGTATTAAGATTTGTATTTTATATAATTTAATTATTTTATTTTTATTTCTAATTTCGATATTTTATAATTTTCTATTGTTTGTCCTATTTTTAATTTTTATATTCATTTTTAATCATTATATAAATACTATAAATATTATTAAATATGAAAAACAGAAAAAGAAATTCAAAAATGATTTGCCGGCTTTTATATCAAGATTATCCTTAATGATAAATTCAGGAATACAGTTGAGAGTCGCTATAGATTTTATAACTAATAATTCAAATGGTGAAGTTGTTGAAAGCTTAAAATTAGTAAATTCTTTGATAAAAAATGGAATGAGTGAAGTAGAAGCTTACAATCTTATATTATCTAGAACTGATGATTTACTGATCAGAAAATTTATCAGTAATATTATTCAAAATATTGAGAAGGGAGGTGATGACTTAGAAAATATTTTAAAAATGGTAAAAAAGGAAGGTGATGAATTTAGAAAAAATGATCTAATACTTAAAACTCAAGAAGCAAATAGAAAACTGTTAATTCCAAATATAATTATTTTTATAGGAATATTACTTATGGTAATGATCCCGATTTTATTAAATGTTGCATAGGAGGAAAAATGTTAAGAAGAATATTTAATTCGTTTATCAAGAACAACAAAGGAGAAGTTAATATGATAGCTATAGTTTTAATATTATTAGTTGTAATTATATTAGCTGTTATATTTAAGGATGGATTAGCTAATTTATTAAAATTAATTTTTACAAGATTAGAAAATGATATTAGTAATTTTCAATAAAATAATAAAAAATGAGAAAGGAGGAGTACAATTTATAGAATCAGCAATTATATTTCCGGTTTTACTATTGTTTCTTAGTTTGTTGTTTGTTATATCTATAAAGATATTTAGTGCTAGTTTATTAGCTGAAAAATCATATGTTGAAGGTAGAAAACTTTTATTAAAAACGAAAAGTGATTTTAGATTGGCTAAAACTATTTCAAAAGAAGAAGTATTAAAGACTAATTTAGATTTACGAAATTTTTCAACAAATTTTATAAAAGATAAAATTAAATTAAAATTGTATGAAAATATATTTTATAATATTGTAAATATCAATAAAAATCAAGAATTGATAATAAGCACTAAAAAGATTTATCAATCTGATATAAATAGGAAATTAGATTTTGCGAAAGAAATATTGAATGATGTTAAGGATGTAAAATTTGGAAAATATACACTAAGTGGAATTTTTGATTGTGTAAAAGGATTAGCGGATAATATAAAAAATAAAATGATAAAATGATATACAAAAATAGGGGAGTAATATCAATATTTTTAGCTTTAATAATTCTTCCTGTATATTCATTTGCAATATTGACCATTGATATTGTTAAAATTTTTACTGCACAAACGCAGTTGCAAATAACCAATGAAAAAGCTATAAATTCTGTATTATCATATTATGATAAAAATTTGTACAAAAAATTTAATATTTTTGGAATAAATTATGATAAAAATTTTTTAACAGCTTATTTAGATGATGTATTAAGAGAAAATATAGAAAATGATACTAGCAAGTTCTACAATTCTTCACTAAAATCATCAGCGATAAAAATAAATGAGTCAGATTATTTATTGAATAATTCTAATTTAGAAAGACAAATAATTGATTACATGAAGCTTAAGGGACCGTATATGCTAAGTAAGGGAGTTTTAAATTTAATTGATATTACAAAAAATACAAAAAAATTTAATCATGTATTAGAAAAAAAATTAAACTATGAAGAAGAATATTCAAAAGTAAATGGAGGTTTAGATGATTTATTTAGATATATGAAGCAGTATGATGAGAAATTTGAAGAAATAAACTTAAATTTTTTTAATATAAATAAAAATTTAGATAAGTTAAAAAAAGAATTGAAAGAAAAATATAATTTGAATATTGGAAAAGACTTTAAGGGGGGATTTGATAAATTAGAAAAAACAAAAAAGATAGAAATTAATAATATAATAAAGGAGTATAACACTGCAAATTATAAATTAAGATCTGATATATCAATATTAAAAGTTTTATATGAAGATATGATTCATTCACTTAAATCTTTAAGTGAGTCATCAGACAATTTGCAAAAAAAGCTTAATGACTGGGGAAATTCAATTAAATATATGGAAAATTCAGAAGTTAAAAATAATTTTACTGCTGATTATAAATCAACTAAATTCGGTTTTACAAAGGATAATATTTATAGATTATTGAATAAATTAACTGAAACGCAGGGAAATATTGATAAAATGTTAAATATTTTAGATCCAAGCAATTCAGTTTATAATCTTAATATTGATAAAATTTCAAAAACAGTTGCTAAATTTGATATTAATCACATAAAAAAAATGCCCAGTTTGCGAAATTTTAAGATATATAAATTTGCATTAAACAATTTTAAATCAAAAATAGACTCAAAAAAATCATATGAAGCTAAAAAAAATAGAAAATTTTTAGAAAAATTTGGAGAAAATTTAGATGAAGTAAATAAAAAAAGTACAAATAAATCTTTAACAGATTTTATAAACTCTGAAAATAAAAATAAAATTATTGATTATTCATCATATGAAAATTTTAATATTAAAAATAAAAATAATATATCTAACTATAAAAATATACTAAATAATATCTCAGAAATATTTCCTTCTAACATATCTAAAAGTTTAGAAAATATATTAATATCACAATATATAATTGAAAAATTCAATAATAAACTTAAATACAATGAAGAGTTTAATAATCAAGTTGAGTATATTTTATTAGGAAATGACTTATTAAATAAAAATGAATCGAATATTAATAATTATATTTTTGGAATAAGATTTATCTTAAATTCTATTTATGCATATACAAATTCTGATTTAATAAATGAAGCAAATATAATTGCTACTGCAATAGCAGGTTTTACAGGATTTGGAGTTCCATTAATCAGATCTATGATACTTGCTTCAATGAGCTTTGGAGAAAGTATTATAGATTTAAAAACTCTAAATTCAGATAAAGCTTTAGAAGCTTTTAAAAACAAATCTAATTGGATTGTTTCTATCAAAGGATTACCAAAACTTTTGGGGAAGACTGTGAAAGATATTTCAAGTAGTGCTATAGATAATATTTATGAAATAATATCAGATTATACTGATGATAAGGTTGATAAATTAAATAAAAACTTAGATGAATTTATAAACCAAACTATAGATGGTGTAAGTCAGTCAATTATATCTGAAATTATTTCACCTCTACAAGTGGCGATTATAAATTCTGTAAATTTAGAAAAAGATGAGATTAATGAAAATATTAATGAAGCAATAAGAGATATTGAAAACTCTATAAATTCTGACGAATCCAATATAAAGGAGCTTAAAATAGACATTTTAAATTATCTCAAAAATAATATTAAGATATCCGAAAAAATAAAAGAAATATCAATGGATAATTATTTTGTGGATTTAACTAAAAAAATAGAATTTAAAATTATTAATTTTACATCTAAATATTCAAGAGAATTAAAGGATAAAATAAATTCAATATTAGATAAAAACAAAATTGATCAAAAAGAAAAAGTAAATAATTATATAGATTCATATGTCAAAAAATTAGGTTACAGCGGAGAAATTAAAACAAGAGGCGGTACAAGTGGAATGAGTTTTAAATATAAGGATTATTTAATATTATTAGGGTTTATTAGGCTATCAAGCGGAGATCGAGAAAATATAATTAAAAGAATAGGGCTTTTGATAGATTATGAAATAAAAAAAATTGATTCGAAATTTGATATTACAAATTTAATTGTAAATTTGTCTTTTGAAACGAAAATTGATATAAATACTTGGTTATTAAAAAAATACATATTTTTAGAAGAAATAAAAAGAGAGATTAATGGAGGTTATTAATGAAAAAAATACTAATTTTATTTACTATTATAGGGATTATTTTAACGGGTTGTCAAAATAAAGATTTAAGCCAAGGTGAAGATGAATTTGAGTTTAAACAAAAAATATCAGGAGTTAATATTTATTTACCTAAGAATTGGTTAACAAAAAGAGGCATATATGGCGATTATTATAATGAGATACAAAATTTTATATTATATAAAGATATTGAAACAGATAATCCTGAAAAAGAAATTATAGAATCGTTAAATTTTTATAGACATGATGATTTTAAAATGACTGAGGAATTTTCTAATTTATTAAGTAATAATGAGATAGAAATAGAAAGAAAAAATAATATTTTCAAATATATTAAAGGTAAAAAATTAGATAAAGTTATTGTGCTTATTGCATCAAAAAACAAAGAAAATTTGAATGACATTTATGAAAAAGTATTTAAATAGGGGATCTTTAACTATAGAAGCAAGTTTAGTTTTTATTCTATTTACAATAGGATATTTTATCGTAAATAATGTTGCCATTAGTATAATGACAGAATCTTTGACAAGAAAGGCATTATTTGAAACTGGTTTGGAATTTAGCACATATATAGAAGTTATAGATAAATTTGAATATACAAATTCATTAAAAACAACAACTTTTGATATAAAAGAGTACGAAAATATAATTACTGATGGGATAGGGAAAGAAATAAGTTTTGAAAATTTTAATGTTATTATAGCAGATTTGAAAAGATTATTAAAACATGATATGAGTGGTGAGTTTAAAAGAATAGTTTATAACAATATATTAAAAAAAATATTTTTAGTTAAATTAAATGATATTTCTAAAAATTTTAATTTAAATAAATCCACTATAATAAATGGAATTACGGGAATAGAGTTTTTTAATTCAAAAATTTTAGAAAACTCAAATAGATTAGAAATAAATTTGAAATATAAAAATGAAATTGGTAAATTTGGGTTTTTATCATATAAAAATGAGGTAATTCAAAAGTTTTTAATAGATACTTGGATTGTAAATCATAATAAAAAACATAAAAAATCTATTTGGGATGAAACAAATTTTGAAAGAGGCAGATATTTTGCCGGAAATGTTAGAAAAAATGACAAACTAATTGAAATAAAAATAGGAAAGGGTATTGATTTGTTTGATTTTGAAAATAATACTGCGATTAAAGTTTACTCAATAAATATTTTTGAAGAATTTTATTCAAATAAAAATTTAGATAAATATCAAATAAAAGAAGAATTTTTTAATTTGATTAAAACATATAAAAACAAATTTAAAAAAGACTTAATAAAATACAAAGAAATAGAAAGTATTTCAGGAAGAAAAATAAAACTAAATAATCCCAAAACTAAATTAATTTTAATCTTACCTGAAGAAGCTAAAAAATTAAGTGATATAGAGGTATATATTAAAAAGATAAATGATATTATACCATATGAAATAAGATATATGGAGAAAGCGTTTAATGATAATTAGTTTAATATTTTCATTATATATGAAAAATAAAAGGTATATAAATTATAAATATATATTTATAGCTTTAATGATTATAAATTTTTTAAATTTTAATTTATTCAATTATCATGATTATTTTATTATATCTATTTTATTGATTTTAAGCTTTATTGATATAAAAGAAATGATAGTTCCGAATTCTTTGGTATTAATTTTATCATTGTTTTCCTTAAAAAATTTCAATTATAATTTGCAAATCGAATTTTTTGATTATATTACAATAATATCTTTTATACTTCTAATATTTTACTCAGGAATCAAATCACAAATAGGAATGGGAGATGTGAAACTTTTAATATCTTTATATTTAAATAAAGGATTTGAATTTACGGGGCAGTTATTTTTTGTCATATCTATATTAGTTTTTTCTACATCAATATTTCTTTATTATAATTATAGAAAAAGTACAATCTCATTCCCTATGGTTCCTTTTATAACATTATCATACGTTTTACTAATGGGGGTATTATGAATAAATATATAAATTTTTTATTAATTTTATTTGTGTTTTTTTTGTGGATATTTATAACAAATAAAGATAATGAAAACATTAAAATTTCTAAAGAATATATAAAAAATGGTGATATGTATTTTGATAAAAAAATTTATTTAGATGCATTAGAAAATTATAAAAAATCATATGAATTAATTAATGATAAAAATATAAAAATAAAGATTTTTGAATCATATTTAGGTTTGGGCAAAAACAAGGAAGCTTTTTTATATCTAAATTCATCCAATTTTGATAATCAATTTATTTTAAAAAATCAGGAAAGAATATTGAATAAATTCATAAAACAAAAAGATTATAAAAATTATAATAAATATCTTAAACTATCGGACAAAAGCATTTATGAAAAATTTAATAATAAATATTTCGGAAAAATAATATATTTTGAAAACTTTTATGATGATGTTAATTATATTCCTTTGGATAAAGATAAATTTATAGTGAAAAATAGTGGTTGGAAATTTGTTAATAACAAGGGAAAGTTTGTTAGCCAAAGATACGATAAAATTTATGGATACGAAAATAATTTTATGACCGTAAATGACAAAAATATAAATATTATTATTGATAATAATAAAAACATAAGAGGAAAAATTATAAGTGGTAATATCTACAACTTTCAAAATAATTATATTGTAAAAAAAGAAAATGGAAAGTATATTTATATAACACGTTCTGGTGAGGAAAAATCATGTAGCTTTAATAAAGCTAGTAATTTTCAACAAAATTATGCAGTTGTAAATAATAAAATTATAAAAATAATTGATAAAAACTTTAATACAGTAAAAGTGTTGAAAGGAAATGACTTTAAGGTAGATATAAGAAACAATGCTATTTATAACAATAAAATAATTATTAAAAATAATAATAAATATATGCTATATGATATAAAAAAAGATCTATATTCAGCGGAATATGAGGATATTGATTTTGATTATGAAGGATTAATAGCTGTTAAAAAACAAGGCAAATGGGGATACATTGACTCAGATTTTAATAAGAAAATAGACTTTATTTATGATGATGCAAAATCATTTAGTAATGATGTTGGTATAGTAAAAATAAAAAACGAATATTATCTTGTAAATAAAAAAAATGAAAATATAAAAAAGTTGGATTTTGAAATATTTACGTTTAATAAAGATGGTATAAGTTTTGCTAAAAAACAGGGAAAATATGTAATGGTAAAATTAATGAGGAGAATTAATGATTAAAGAATTAAAAAATGAAAATATAAAAGATAATATAATCCTTAAAATGATTGAGTTAAACGAAATTGAAAATTTATTAAAATTCAAAATATACAAAAATAATATTGAATTTAATATTGATGGGAAAATTTCATTAGAACAAAAATTTAAGGGGCAAGTAAATGATAAATATTTCTTGGAAATATTTTATAAAATATTAGATGCATTATCAAAACTTGAAAAATATATGATTACATCTAACAATATATACTTAAATAGAAAAGAAATATATCTAGATCAGGATAATAATGTTTTTTTTATGGTAGATCTAGTTGGAAAATCAGAAAGTGATATTAAGGACATATACCAATATTTTATGGTAAATGTTAATTTTGATATTAAAAACAATTTAAATGAGTTATTTAGAATAAACACATATTTAAATTCAGAGTATTATACAGTAAATGGATTTAAAAATATATTAGAAGAAATATTAAAAGAAGAAATATTAAAAATAGATGAAGGCATTAGCCATAATAAAAGTGAAAAAGAAAAAGAAGATAAAATAGATAAAAAATTAATCAAGAAAAATAGAATATTTGAAGGCATAAGTAGTTATATCAAAAAATTTGATAAAAAAATTTGACAAAATAAAAAAACTAATGTAATATAAAAAAGTCGCTTGAAGTGATAAAAATATTTTGGAAATATAAAAAAATAATATTAAAAAAATATTGACAAAGTGATAAAAATAATGTATTATTAAATAGTCGCTTGAGAGAGTTTGAAAATAAAAGACTTGACAGGGGAAAATAAATATAGTATATTAAATAAGTCACATAGTGGCCCTATGGTCAAGCGGTTAAGACATCGCCCTTTCACGGCGGTAACCCGGGTTCGAATCCCGGTAGGGTCACCAAATATATGGGCGTTTAGCTCAGTTGGGAGAGCATCTGCCTTACAAGCAGGGGGTCATAGGTTCAAGTCCTATAACGCCCACCATATATACTTTTAATTAATTGGCCCGGTAGTTCAGCTGGTTAGAATGCAAGCCTGTCACGCTTGAGGTCAGGGGTTCGAGCCCCCTTCGGGTCGCCAATTATATTTTTGATAATTAAATAAGTAGTACGCTGGTGTAGCTCAATCGGTAGAGCAATTGATTTGTAATCAATAGGTTGGTGGTTCAAGTCCTCTCACCAGCTCCAAAGATGGAGGAGTTCCCGAGTTGGCCAAAGGGGACGGACTGTAAATCCGTTAGCTTCGCTTTCAGTGGTTCAAATCCACTCTCCTCCACCAATTAAACTTTATAGGTTTATTCAAAAATTTGCGGGTGTAGCTCAGTGGTAGAGCCCCAGCCTTCCAAGCTGGTTGCGAGGGTTCGACTCCCTTCACCCGCTCCAACTTGGACCTATAGCTCAGCAGGATAGAGCAACGGCCTTCTAAGCCGTGTGTCAGAGGTTCGAATCCTCTTAGGTTCGCCATAATGGGGTATAGCCAAGTCGGTAAGGCACAAGACTTTGACTCTTGCATTTCCTAGGTTCGAGTCCTAGTACCCCAGCCAAATATGACCCGTTAGCTCAGTCGGTAGAGCACTTGGCTTTTAACCAAGGTGTCCGGAGTTCGAGCCTCCGACGGGTCACCATTTTTTTATAATTTATGTTCTTAAGGTACGGAGGGGTACCGAAGTGGCCATAACGGGGCGGTCTTGAAAACCGTTTGTGTGAAAGCACGCGTGGGTTCGAATCCCACCTCCTCCGCCAACTTTGGAGAAGTACTCAAGTGGCTGAAGAGGCTCCCCTGCTAAGGGAGTAGGTCCTTTACGGGACGCGAGGGTTCAAATCCCTCTTTCTCCGCCATAAGCACTTCTGTATTTTGTAAGAGAATTAGCCTGGATAGCTCAGTAGGTAGAGCAACGGATTGAAGCTCCGTGTGTCGCTGGTTCAATTCCGGCTCCAGGCACCAATTTAACCAACTTAATAGCCTTAGGGGTATAGTTCAGTTGGTAGAACGTTGGTCTCCAAAACCAAATGCCGAGGGTTCGAGTCCTTCTACCCCTGCCAATTATTTTGTTTATGGACCTGTAGCTCAGGTGGTTAGAGCGCACGCCTGATAAGCGTGAGGTCGATGGTTCGAGTCCATCCAGGTCCACCATCCTAATTTATAGGGGCCATTAGCTCAGTTGGTTAGAGCGGCCGGCTCATAACCGGTAGGTCCTTGGTTCAAGTCCATGATGGCCCACCATATAACTAATCTGTGAGTTTATCACGGATTTTTTATTTTTAATAAGTTTTTATAAGCCTATAATCTAATGATTATATTTTTTTTAGGTTCTTTGTAAAATACCCATAGGGCACAAATAGTGTTGGTGAAGAACTAAAGTAACATATTTAGAGAATTAGAGAGTAAAATTTCTAATTCTCTTTTTAATTTGTTAATATCTTTTTAGGTTTTCTAGTAATTAATATTGGTTATTTGTCAAATAGTGTTGAGTATAAAATTAACTTGCACTATTTGTTGTAGAACCATTTTTATAGATAGATTTTTTATGAAAAAAATATAATACTTATGGTTATTTTTATATTGTTATTAACTACATGTACAGAAAATAAGACTTTTTCAAAAAATATTTCTACAGCTTAAAAAAGTAGTGCTATCGGTTTAAATAAGAGGATTATTTTTAGATTATAATATGTACCATTGCAATTTTAGTATATCATTTCAAAAATACCACTTAAAAATCAATTTTTAAAATTTGAGATGTAAAATTGGTTTAGATTATGGTCAAGTCCTAAAAGTAGTGCTACGGGAAAATTTGAGTCGAAAAATCTTAAAGGCGTGACAGATGCGGATTTACAGTTTGGAAAATTGAGAAACCAAGGAAATAATAATAGTCAAAAAAAAAGAAAACAAAATTGTAAAAGATGTTAGAGTAGGTGTAATTAAGTTTATTGAAGAACAATTTGCTAATGTAAATATAAAAAAATTGATAACAATAACCTTAAATATTATGTAAATAATAAATTTAACAAAAAAAATTATCAGAAAGAAAGGCTTCCTATGAAAACCAGTATAACATAAGAAATGAGATTTCGTCAAAAAGTTGTAGAATATGCGATAAAACACAAAAATAATGCAGAAGCATCAAGAAGATACAAAACTAGCAGACAACAAGTATAAAGATGGCTAAAAAAATATTGTTAGATGGTTTTCTTATCACATATGTTTGACAACTCTAGAATGTAAATGATAAAATGAATTTTAACTTAAATGAAATTTCGGGAATAAGATTAACGGGGAATACAATAAGTTTTATCCTAGAGTTTTAAATATAGAACTTTGTGATTATTGTAATTTTTATTGTGGACACTGTTATAAAAATGCTCATAGAAAAAATAAACAATTTTTAGAATCGTAATAATTTTAAATATAATTTAGGTTTTATGATTAATAGGACATATTTAGAGAAGAGTAAAGAATATAATAAATTTATCAATAGCTTAAATTATAATAAAATAATTTTTCTTTTGCTGAAATTACAGGTAGATTAAAATGTAATGACAATATTTGGATATTGAAAAAATCCGAAAAGAAATATATAGTAGAAGAACTTTTATCAAATATTAATAAATATACTAAAGATGAAGAATATAGTTTTGATAAATATAGAAGATGTACTGCTGGTACTTTAAGTTATAGTATTGACGAACTTGGAAATTTAGGGTTTTGTCAAGTTTTGGGAAGTAAAAATTATATTTTGGGAGATATTTTTACTATAGAAGAAAGAGCAAAAAATAATACTTTTGATATTTTAGATGAAGTTAAAAAAATAAACTAAATAATTCAATAAATCGAATGTGTAGATATTATGGGGTTTAGGTGAGATGAAAAAAAAAGAATTTATATTGAAGAATAAAAAAATATTTTTTTTAATTATGTTTTTCACGTTTTTAAGTACAGCATTTATTTCATTGGTTCCTATATCTACAAAAAATATTATAGAGAATTATTCTAATTTGAATCTGGAAAATGTACTAAGATATGGTTCTATTTATATAATTTCTATTGTTTTATTTTTATACTTTGAATATAAAAAAAAGGTTACTATTGCGTTATTTGGTTATAACTATTTTGTCCAGACAAAACAGGAAGTTTTTAATTCGATTTTGAAAATGACACCTAAGAAATTAAGAGAAAAAAATTTAGGAGATGTAATTAATGCTATTACAAAGGATACTGAATTAGTTTATGAAAACTATATACATAGTTATATTTCATTGTGTATTAGCATTATATCTTTTATTGTTTACGTTAGTTATATGATTTATCTTAATTGGATCTTAACTATAATAATTATTTTGAGCTCAGCTATATCATTCTTTATTCCTAAAATAGTCGGTAATAAAATGAGTTATATGAGAAAAGAATATAGTGATAGTTGCTCTGAATTAATTTATAATTTAGAAAATTTATTGGGTGGAGTGGAAATATTTAATTATAAGACAAATAAATATTTTTCAAGAAAATTTCAAGACTATAACCAAAAGACTGAAGAAAAGGGATTAAATTTACTCAAATATATATCGTTTACGAATATTTTTTCAGGAGCATCTTTATATTTTATTAATATTATGACTTTTGTCATAGGGATGATATTAGTATCAACAAATATGATAAAGATATCAGAATTGATTGCGATAATAGGATTTGTTGATTTGGTTGCTATACCAACTAGAGATATAATTCAACTGATTATAACAATGAAATCCACATCTGACATAATTAAAAAACTAGATTTTTATCTGATTGATGAAAATAAAAATATTCAAAAGATAGATAGTTTTGAAAAAATTGAAATAAAAAACTTAAGCTATAGTGTGAATAATTTTAGAATAGATGATATAAATATTAATTTACAAAAAGGTAAAAAATATGTAGTAATTGGAAAAAATGGAAGTGGCAAATCTACAATTATGAAGTTGCTTTCAAAAAGAATTCAGCCTAATCCTAATCAAATATTTATAGATGGTAAAGATATTATTAATTTAGAAATAAGAGATTTAATACTTTATCTTTCTAAGTTATTTATAATAAATGATACTATAGATCAAAATATAAAAATGTCTAATTCTAATATTAAAATAGATGATAAAATTTTTAGTATTGTAAAGGGTATAGAAAATCAAGAATATAAAAGTTTAAGTATGGGTGAAAGAGCAAAAGTAAATATTGCAAGAGCACTTAATAGTTATCATCCAGTTTTAATATTAGATGAGTTTTTTGCAAATATTGATGAAAAAAGTGAAATAGATCTAACGAAACTTTTAATTAAGTCGGATAAAACAATCATTTGTATAACACATAATTTAGAGAAAGAATATTTGAATATGTTTGATGAGGTAATTCAAATATAAATATTCCAATTAAAAATGAACTGACCCCAAAAAGTTGGACCTAAAAAAACAATTTTTAGGAGGTCAGTTCACTTTTTTTTTGGGGGTATATGTTTATGTTTAATATTTATTAAATTCATATTCCATTATATTTTTTATTATATTTTTTATATTGTTTAGATAATATTTTGTATCAAAAATTACTATAAATTCATCTTGTAAATTATAATTACTTTCATCTTTTATTTTATTTAAAGTATTTATATATACGTAAGCTTTTATATTATCAGAGACATATCCTTCAAGGACTTTAATTTTTATATCTATGCCATTTTTAGTCCAATTGATTGTATAGATTTCATTTTCAAATGCATAATCTATGAAGTTATAAGTAGTTTCAATATTAATTTTTAAGAAGTCTTTTTCAATAATTAAGTTTGAAATTTTTAATAATTTTTCTTCTTTTTTAATATGAATAATTAATTTTTTACTTTCTTCTATTTTTTTTATTAAGTTAAGTAATTTTTCAGTATTGATAACATCATATTGATTATGTAACAAAACTTTACTTATATCTATATTCTCAATTTCCTGATAAAATTTTACATCATCGTCAATTTCAAAATTTTCATGTCTTTCTAGTTCATTAAATTTTTCTATATCTTGAAGAGAAAATTTTCTAAAATCCATAATTAATCTATTTGATATAAAATATCTGTATATATCAAATTGCGATTTTTCTTCAAATACTGATAATCCATAAAATTCATACCTAGCTTTTAAAAAGGGAATATCAAAATTTTTTCCGTTAAATGTGATAATATTCTTATTATCTAAAAATGGAAAAATTTCATTTAATAATTTTTCTTCCTCTTTATCATTTTCAACAGCAAATTGATAGAAGTTTTCTTGATAAATAAAACCAATTACATAAACTTGAGAATGAATCCTTGATACGCCATTAGTTTCTATATCGAGTATTATTGAATTTTCATCTAAATTTTTTATATTTATTGATTTCTTTAGATTATACATTATATATCCTTATTTGTGCTATAATATTCTATAGATTTATGATAACACAAAGAAGGTACTTTATGATATATTTTGATAATGCATCAACTACAAAAATGGATGAAGTTGTTAAGAATGCTGTTGATGAAGCCTATGAAAAATATTGGGCAAATCCATCATCATTACATAGTTTAGGATTTAATGTTGAAAAGGAAATAAAAAAATCAAGAGATATAATTGCGAAAAAATTGAACATTAATCCTAAAAGTTTATTTTTTGTTCCAAGTGGTACAATTGCAAATAATTCTGTTATAAATTCAATAAAAAATAATAAAAAAAATATTGTTATTTCAAGTGTGGAACATGCTTGTGTTTTTAATGCAGCAAAAAATTCTGAAATGGAAGTAAGGATTGTAAATGTTGATAAATTTGGATTCGTTGATGAAGAAGATTTGTATTCAAAAATTGATGACAATACAGTATTAGTTTCTATTATACATGTAAATAATGAACTAGGAACTATTAATAATATAAATAAATTAGCAGAAATAAGCAAAAATAAAAATCCTAAAATCTTATTTCATTCAGATGGAGTGCAGGCGTTTAATAAGATAAATGTAGATTTGAGAAATATTGATTTTTACACTATATCTTCACATAAGATAAACGGACCAAAGGGAATAGCGGCGTTGTATATTAAAAATGCTAAAATTTTTAATAGTTTATATTTTGGTGGTGGGCAAGAATCGAATTTGTTTTCGGGTACTGAAAATGTTCAAGGCATTATTGGATTTGCTAAAGCATCCCAATTAGATAATAATTTTGTTTATATTTCAAATATAAATAAATATTTAAGGCAAGAATTGTCAAGTATGAAAGGTATTGTTATTAATTCACCAATAGATAATGTTTCACCATATATTTTAAATGTATGTTTTGAAAAAATTGGTGCAGAAATTTTACTCCATTATTTAGAAATGGATGATATATATATTTCTACAGGCTCTGCTTGTAGCAAAGATAAGGGAAGTAGAGTTTTGGAAGCTATAAATGTAGAAAAAAATTATAAAGAAGGTTGTATCAGAATTTCTTTATCAAAAAATTCTACAATGGATGAAGCAAAGCTATTTGTAAAAAAATTAGAGGAAAAAGTTGAAATAATAAGGGGAATATTAGGATGAGATGGTTATTAGGTGTTAGCTTTGGTGAGCTAATGTTAAAAGGTAAAAATAGAAAGAAATTTATAAAAAATTCAATTAAACAGGTATTAAAAGCATTGCATGGATTTAACATTGGTGAACATTTTTTGGATCATGAAAAATTATTTATAGAAGTTTTAGATACAACGGAATTTACAAAAATTATTGAAAAATCAACAATGGTATTTGGGTTATCATATGTTTATCCATGTATTCAATGTGGGAAAAATTTTGAAGATATTGAAAAATCAATAGTAGAACTAATAAAAAATAAAAACTATGATGAAAAAAAATCATTTAAGGCATTTGCCGTTAGGGCTGATAAGTCATTTGAAATGAATTCAATGCAGATAGCGGCAAAAGTCGGGGGTATGGTTTTAAGAAATTTTGATAATTTTTATGTAGATATTAAAAAACCTGAAGTGCATGTTCATGTTGATATTAGGCAAAAATGTTATGCTTATTTAGAAAAATATTCAACGATAGGTGGTTTACCAATAGGTACCGGAGGTAGAGCATTATTACTTCTATCAGGAGGAATTGATTCGCCGGTAGCAGGATTTGAAATGGCGAGAAGAGGTGTTGAAATTGGAGCTATACATTTCCATTCTTACCCATTTACTAGTGAAAGAGCTAAAGATAAGGCTCGTAGATTAGCAAAACAAATGTCTATATATGTGGGTGAAGTGAGATATTTTGAAATCAATATGTTAAATATTTATACTGCGATAAATAAAAATTGTAGAGAGAGATTTACAACAATTCTTTCTAGAAGATTTATGATGAGAATTGCTGAAAAACTTGCTGAAAAATATAGATTTGATGGATTTGTTACAGGTGAAGCACTGGGCCAAGTTGCAAGTCAAACAATTCAATCTATTTCAGTTGTAAACGATGCAACAAGATTGCCTATATTTAGACCACTTATAAATATGGATAAATCTGAAATAATTGAAAAAGCAAAATGGATAGATACATATGATATTTCTATCGAACCATATGATGATTGTTGTTCATTTTTTGCTCCGGAACGTCCAGTAACAAAACCAAGATTGTATGATATTGAAGCAGAAGAAAATAAATTAAATATAGATGAATTAGTTGAAAAAGCACTTGAAACATTAGAAATCTTTGATATTATAGTAGAGTAACATATAAAAAAGTAAGGAGAGAACAATGTAAAATATAGATAAAAATAGAGAAAAAAGTTTTATTAAAAATATACTAGGAGGCTAGATGAGTAATTTAAAATATATATTTTGGTATTTTAAGAAATACAAAAAAAGATATGCCATAGGTATTGCTTCTCTACTTTTATGCTATTTATTTATTCCTATACCTAATTGGATGATTGGAAAATTTGTTGATTTAGTTAAAAATAAGCAATTAACTCAGCAAACATTGATTTCTCATTCATTAATTTTATTTGGTTCAATAATAATATTATATATTGTAGAGTATATTTGGCATTATTACATTTTTGGATATAGTTTTCAATCTGCTACAGATTTTAGAAAACGATTAGTGACAAAGATTATAAAACAATCACCAACATTTTTTTATCATAATTCAACAGGTTCATTGATGAGTAAGGCAACTCAAGATGTTGGGGCAGTTCAAACATTAACGGGATATGGAATACTTGCATTTTTTGATTCTACAGTATATCCATTGAGCATTATTATGATAATGGGATTTACAATTTCATGGCCAATGACTATTGCATCAATTATATTTTTACCATTATTAATTATAGTTACAAAAGTTTTAGGAAGTAAGTTGCATGTAGGTTTTCTAAAAATTCAAAAATCTTTTGAAAAAATGAGTGAATCAGTGATGGAAAACATCACAAGTATTAGAGTAATCAAAGGATTTTCAACCCAAGAAGTTTCAAAAAATAGATTTGAAAAAAGCGCACAGGAGATGTATGATTCACAAATAGCTCAAGATAGATTGCATGCCATTTTTATTCCTACCGGAAAATTAATACCTTCCATTGCATTTGTTGTAGCATTACTATTTGGACAAAATTTAATGGGACAAGGGAAATTAACATTAGGGGAAATGACATCATTCTTTCTATATTTAAATATGTTAATTTGGCCTATGTATGCTTTTGGTGATTTAATCAATGTAATTCAAGAATCAACAGCATCATTAAAAAGGTTGGAAGAAATTAATTCATATAAAGAAGATTTGATTGATAGAAAAAATGTTGAAGAGTTTAATTGTGAAAAATCATTGGAATTTAAAAACTTTAGCTTTAAGTATCCAGGCGAAAAAGCTTATTCATTAAAAAATGTTAATTTGAAAATAAATAAAGGGGAGACTCTTGGAATTGTCGGTAAAATCGGTTCGGGGAAAACTACACTATTAAAGCAATTACTGAGATTTTATCCTGTAGAGGAAGGGTTAATCTTATTAGATGGAAAACCCGTAGAACAATATTCTATAAAGAGTATTAGAGATAAGTTGGGGTATGTACCACAGCAACACCTATTATTTTCGAAATCTGTATATGATAATATTGCATTTGGAAAAATAAACCCAAGTGAAAAAGATATAATGGATGCAATTGAATTTGCTGATTTTACTAAAGATCTTGGTACTTTGCCGAATGGACTTGAAACTATGATTGGAGAAAAAGGTATATCTATATCAGGTGGGCAAAAACAAAGAATTTCAATTTCCAGGGCGATAATAAAAGACCCGGAAATATTGATATTGGATGATTCTTTATCAGCTGTTGACTCTATTACAGAAAAGAAAATTATAGAAAATATTATTAATCACAGACAAGGAAAGACAACTATTATCGTAGCACATAGATTATCAGGACTTAGACATGCTGATAATATTATTGTTTTAGAAGATGGTAAGATTGTTGAAGCTGGAAATCATAAAGAGTTAATAGAAAGAAAAGGTTGGTATTATAGCCAATATGAATCTCAAAAGTCAGGAGGTTCAGATGAATAATAAAAATATTGAAGAAAAGGGAAGTTTCATAAAGGAAGACTATAAGCAAAAAGCAAAATTTAGAAATAAAAAACTTTTAGAATATCTACTTAAATTAAAGGGATTATTTTTTGTAAGTATGATATTTACTGTAATTGCCATTTTTATGGAATTAATAGGTCCATATATTTTAGGTAAATTATTAGATGGAGAATTAATAGAGGGTATAGGAGCAAGGGATATAAATAAATTTTATCTCCTAGTATTACTTTATTTCGGCACAATAGTTTTAGCAGCGGTAGTTTCATATTTTGGTTCACTTGCTTTTTCTAAATTGGCAAATAGATTAGCTAAAAATATTAGAACGGATGCATTTAATCATGTATTATCTTTACCTGTTCAATTTTTTGATAAATACGCAATAGGAAAAATTGTCAACAGAATTACAAACGATACAAGAGACATAAGAATGCTTTTTAATTTAATATTTGCTCAGATTTTAACAACATTTGTAAGAACTATAGGGCTTATAATTGCCTTATTCTTTATAAATTGGAAATTAGGTATGTTGAGTATTATTGCAACTCCAATTATTTATTTTATTTTTAGGGATTATTTTAATAAATCCACTGAAACGGAAAAAAATTTGAAAAAATACAGATCTGACTTAAATGGTAATTTGGCAGAAACAATTCAAACTATGGAAGTTATCCAAGCATTTAATAAAGAAGATGAGATTTACAATGAATTTGGGAAAATTAATGATAGTATAAATAAACAAGGATGGAATTTAGCAACGCTTTGGGCTTATTCAGGATTTAATGGAACAAATACATTAGGTAATATTATAATAGCTATAGCAGTTGTAGCGTTTGGATATTTTTTCCTAAAAGGAGAATCATTTATTACAGTTGGCGGATTATTTGTATTTATCGACTATAATAGAAGGGTATATCAAAATATAAACGCTTTAATGGATCAATCAGGTAGACTACAAAGCTCTAAATCAGCGGCAGATCAATTATTTGAGCTTATGAGAGTTGGAAGTTTTGAAGAAGGCACAGAAGAAATTGAAAATATGGAAGGAAATATTAAGTTTGAAGATGTTTCATTTGCATATAATCAAGGCGAATATGTAATTCATAATTTAGATTTAGATATTCCTAAAGGAACATCTGCTGCATTTGTTGGACATACTGGATCCGGTAAATCAACAGTAATGAATTTGATATATAAATTTTATAATATAAATAAAGGAAAAATAAAAATTGACGGACATGATATAAATAAACTTAACATGGAAAAAATTAGAAACAATATGGCAATTGTTTTTCAAAATCCATATATTTTTGAAGGGACGGTTTATGAAAATATATCATTATTCGATTCTTCTATAAGTAAGAATGATGCTGAATTGGCATTGATTTCTGTTGGGGGAGAAAAAATTCTTCAAAGAGAAAGAGGTATTGATACTACTGTAAGAGAATCCGGAGCAGGCTTCTCATCTGGAGAAAGACAAATTATTTCATTTGCTAGAGCTATGGTAAGAGATCCAAAGATTTTAGTTTTAGATGAAGCAACAGCAAATGTTGATTCTGAAACAGAAGAATTAATTCAATTTGGATTAAATAGATTAAAAAAAGGAAGAACTACATTAATAATAGCACATAGACTTTCAACTATTAAAGATGTTGACAAGATTTATTTATTAGAAAAAGGTAAATTAATTGAATCGGGAAGTCATGATGAGCTAATAAAATTAAATGGAATTTATGCACAGATGTATAAAAACAGTTAAAATTATTAATAAAATGTTGATATGATAAATTTTTATAAGTATATAGTTAGTACTGGTAAAATATTTAGAGAGTTAGGAAGTAAAATTCCTAATTCTCTTTATTATATTTAAATAAATTTTAATCTTGACTAAAATAGTTGACTTTAATATGTAAAAATGATAAATTATTGTATATAGAATTAGGGGAACCTAAAAATGGAGGTAAAAATGAAAAAAAGTAAATTGGTTTCAGTTGTTTCAATTTTAGCATTAGCTGTTGTATTATCAGCTTGTGGAAATAAAAAAGATAATAAAAAGCCGGTAGAAACTAAAGTTGAACAAAAAGTAGAAAAAAAAGATGATAAAAAGGTAGATAAAAAAGAAACAAATAAATCTATCAATCTGGATAAATGGGCTGGAAAATGGGTAAACTATGCTTCATTTGCAGATACAAAAGAGGTTAAAGATGCATTTGCTTCATTGGAAAATGGTGATAAAGAATATGAAAACTTTAAAAAGAGAAATGAAGTTGGATTTAATGCATTAGAAGCTCAAGGAAATAAATTAAAATTTTATGATATGGCTAAAGATGGTAAAGTTATATCAGAATCAGAATATGAATACATAAAAGACCATAAAACAAAACATGGTAAGAGAGAAGCTAAATGGCATGAATTTAAGGCTAAAGATCCAAACGCAAAATTTCCTGTTATACTTTTAATGCAACCTCATGGTGAAGAAGTAATGCTACACTATCATTTTAAGGTGGGAAAAGATGGAGAAACAATCTTAAAGGATAAATCTATTAACTTTGGTACATTTGTAAAGGAAGACATAAAACCATCACAAATAGCAAATGCTATTAAAATAAGATTTGAAAGACAAAAAGCTCAAAAACAAAAAGAGGAAAAGAAAAATTAATCACAATATTTTGAAATCTTAATATAAACAATATGAAAGGTGAAATCGTGAAATTAAAAAATAAAATTTTATGTATATTTTTTGCAGTTTCTATGATTTTCATTTTATCGTCTTGTATAAGCAGTAAGACTACCGGTCCTAAAAAGCCTGTAGTCTATACTTCTTTTTATCCTATTGCAGAATTAACTAAGGAAATAGCAGGAGATACAGTGGAAGTTAGGACATTTATGCCCGAAAATAAAGATCCACATTTGTGGGAGCCAAGTCCTAGAAATATGAGAAAATTATTAAAATCAGATATGCTTATAGTAAATGGAGCCAATATGGAAAACTGGTTACCTCAAATAAAAGACGTTGCTCCGGATTTGAAAATAGTTACACTTTCAGATTCTGTTGATTTGATAACATATAAAGGAGCTGCTGCTATCGGAGATTTTCAATATATGGCTCAGCAAAAATCCAAACAGGGTGAAACATATAAATTTGACTTTGGTCATACACATGAAGATGTAATGAGAGTATCATTTATAAATAATAATGATAAGAAAAGTAAAGATGAATTAATTAAAATTGGTAAAAATAATATGAAATCAAAGGGGCAATTAGTTCCCCAAGATTCAACAATAGATGTCGAAGAAAATAAAGTTTATGCATTAGAAATGGGACATGAATCGGGACAAATTTTCTATAAATTTCCTAAATCGGGAAATTGGGTTTTAGTTTCAGATAGGATTTCAGAAGATCTATTACCATATAATTTAACCGATAAAAACGGAGAATTATTGGAAATCGAAAAAATTTTAGAGGGTTCGACCTCCGGGTTAGATAAAATAACATATGATCCTCATTCTTGGATGTCAATTGTAAATGCTAAAAAGTATCTTAATGTTATTATGAATGAATTGTCAGATAAATATCCTCAATATTCAGACAAATATAGAGAAAATAAGATTAAAATTGTAAGTGCTCTTAGTGAATTACAATTTGAGTATAAAGAAAAATTTGATAAATTAGATTTTAAACATTTTGTTGTAACACATAATGCTTATGCTTATCTAGCAAGAGATTTTGGATTAAAACAGTATCCATTGCAAGGCTTAGTAAGTACGGAAACACCTAGTTTAAAAACAATAAAAAAAGCTATTGATTTTTGTGAATTTTATGGAGTCAAGACAATTTTTTATGAATTTAACGGACAACAAAAAGGAGCTGATACAGTTGCAAGTGAAATAGGAGGAAAAAGTAAACCTCTTGCTTCTATGGAATACAATTTTTCACTTAAAGAATCAGGACTTGATTCATATAAAAAAATTATTAAAATGAATTTAGATAACTTATATGAGTCTATGAAGGAGGTAAAATGAGCTATGTAGAGGTTAAGAACTTATATTTTGGATATTCCGGGGAATATGTATTAAAAAATTTGAATCTTAAAATTGAAAAAGGTTCTTTGATTGCAATTACAGGTGAAAACGGATCTGGAAAATCAACATTATTAAAATTGATTTTGGGAGAAATAAAACCTGATAAGGGAACTATTTTATTTGATAATCAAGATATATCTAAAATAAAGTCTTTTAAGCAAATAGGCTATGTGCCTCAAGTACAAAATTTTGAAAAAATAGCATTTCCTATTACTTGTTTAGAACTGGTAACTCTTAATCAATATGAGGATTTTGGATTTATAAAAATCGCAAGAAGAAAACACAAAGAAAAGGCAAAGCATTCATTAATAAATTTGGGCTTGGAAAATTATATAAATACACCATTTAATGAATTATCAGGCGGATTACAGCAACGTGTAATTATTGCCAGAGCTATGATTAATAACCCGCAACTTTTGATTCTTGATGAACCAACAGCCGGAGTTGATAAAAACAGTAAAAAAGATTTTTTACACTTAATAGAAAAAATTAACAAGGAATCTAAAGTTACAGTTTTGATAGTTACACATGAATTAGAATTAATAAATAAGACACTAAATCCAAGTAAAATATATAAAATTGAAGATGGAGGTATATCCTATGTTTGAAATTTTTGAGTTTGATTTTATGAGAAGAGCTCTTTTAGCCGGTCTTATGCTATCTATTATGATTCCACTTATAGGAGTTGTAATGGTTAATAGAAAGACATCAATGATAGGAGATGCATTATCACATACTTCATTAATGGGTGTTGCCTTAGGCTTAATATTAAGTATAAATCCTGCATTAGGAGCAGTTGTAATAGCTGTTATTTCCGCATTTGCAATAGAAATTATCAGAAAGAAATTTCCGCAATATGGAGATATGGCAACAGCTGTAATAATGAGTTTAGGCTTAGGATTGGCTGCCATTTTATCAGATTTTGCACCCGGTGGAAATACATTTGAATCATATTTATTCGGCTCAATTTCTGCTGTAACGAAAAATGATTTAATTTTTCTTTCAATAATTTTTATAGGTATTTTGTTTATTTCAATTATATACTATGGAGGATTACTTGATATATCTATAAATCCCAATTTAGCTAGATTATCCGGCGTAAATGTAAAATTTATTAATTTTCTGTTTACATTGTTTTCTGCAATAACAATCGCCTTAGCGGCTAAAGTTATAGGAGCTCTTATGGTTGCATCATTAATTGTATTACCGGTAGCTACGGCATTATTTATTGCAAGAAGTTATAAGCAATCATTATTTATTTCTGTTTTTTTAGGCGTAATTTACATGCTTTTTGGATTAGTTATTTCATTTTATTACGATATTAGACCCGGTGGGTCAATAGTTGTAATTGCAATATTAGGCATGTTAATAGTAGGAATTATATCTAAATTTAGAAAATTAA
This sequence comes from Helcococcus sp. KG196, assembly GCF_046035495.1. NCBI lineage: Bacteria > Bacillati > Bacillota > Tissierellia > Tissierellales > Peptoniphilaceae > Helcococcus > Helcococcus sp. KG196. The sequence continues at coordinate 41,385 of NZ_JBFNFI010000002.1, read as the reverse complement.
AAAAATAATTATTTAAGTTAATTAATTAAGAGGACTGTTGCAAAATAACTAAAAATCTTATTTTGCAATAGTCTTTTCTTTTTAATTGAATTGTCAATTTTTCTTGTGGATTTAATCCCTTCTGAATAACAATAGATTAAAATCTGAAATATTGAAATTGGAGCTATTACTGGTTTTCTCCCTTTTTTAGAGCAAGCATTTTCTATTAGATCTAAATTTAATTCCTTTACTAAATTTTTCAAAATCTAAAATTTGCGATAATTTTGATAATTTTATTGAAAATAGTGTGAAATTAATATTTTTTATTTTGTAATGAAATTAAATATTTACTAAAAATCTGATTAATTTGAGTATTAATCTTATTGTTAGAAGAACTTCTATAAAACAACTAAAAAATTTATTTTACAACATTCTTTTATTATTAAAAAATTAATAATTTTATATAAAAAACACAAAAAATTAAACTTTTAGGTATTGTATTTTATGTTTTTTTTGTTATAATTATATTTGTGTTTAATATATTAAGTTTTTTACTTAAAAAAATATTAGAGAGGAGATAAGATGGAAATAGGGGATAAAATAAAAAAACTTAGGAAAAAGATGGATTTGACCCAAGAAGAATTAGCAGAAAGATCTGAGTTGACAAAGGGATTTATATCTCAACTTGAAAGAAATCTTAATTCTCCTTCTGTTGATACTTTAGCTGATGTTTTAGAAGCTTTAGGTACTAATTTAGGGGATTTTTTTACAAATAAAGAAGAAGAGCAAATTGTTTTCAAAGAAGAAGATTTTTTTGTTGGTACAAATGATAAATTAGGTCATAAAATGGAATGGATTGTTCCAAATTCTGTAAAAAATAATATGGAGCCTGTGATGTTTACACTAGATAAAGATGGTTGTAGCAAGATATATACTCCAAATGAAGGTGAAGAGTTTGGATATGTTGTAAAGGGTGAAATTAAATTAGTTTTTGGTGAAAAAGAATATAGATTAAAGAAGGGTGAAACATTTTATTTCTTTTCTGATGAGGAAAGATATATAAAAAATGTACATAAAGGGCAATCAAAAGTATTGTGGATATCAAATCCACCAAATTTCTAGGAGGTCAAATGAATATTATAGAATTAAAAGGATTAAATAAATCCTTTGGAGATAATAAAGTATTGGATGATATAAACTTAAATATAAAAGAAGATGAATTTCTTACATTATTAGGACCTTCTGGGTGTGGTAAAACTACGACTTTGAGAATTATTGGAGGATTTGAAAGTTCAGATTCAGGGGAAGTATTGTTTGATGGTAAAGAAATTCAGTCAATCCCGGCATATAAAAGAAATATAAATACGGTATTTCAAAAATATTCCTTATTTAAGCATTTAAGCATTTTTGACAATATTGCATTTGGACTTAAATTAAAAAAAATTCCAAAAGATGAGATAGAAAAAAGTGTAAAGGAAATGTTAAGACTTGTAAATTTGGAAGGGTTTGAAAATAGATCCGTAGATTCTCTTTCAGGTGGACAACAACAAAGAGTTGCGATTGCTAGAGCGTTAGTAAACAGACCAAAAGTTTTATTGCTGGATGAGCCTCTTGGAGCTTTAGATTTAAAACTTAGAAAATCAATGCAAGATGAACTAAAAAGAATTCAAAGACAAGTAGGTATTACTTTCATTTATGTTACTCATGATCAGGAAGAAGCATTAACTATGAGTGATACAATCGTTGTTATGAATAATGGTAAAATTCAGCAAATAGGCTCACCTATAGATATCTATAATGAACCGGAAAATAAATTTGTTGCAAGGTTTATCGGTGAGTCAAATATTTTAGATGGTATAGCTATAAGAGATAAAAAAGTTAAATTTTCAAATACAGAGTTTGATTCAGTAGATGTGGGATTTGATGAAAATGAAGAAGTAGATATTGTAATCAGACCGGAAGATATTGAACTTACATCTCCTGAAAATGGTATGATTCAAGGCGAAGTTGTAGAACTTACTTTCAAGGGAGTTCATTGGGAAATTATTGTTGATGTTGACGGATTCATGTATAAGATTCATTCTACATGGGATAAACCGGTTGGAGCGAAAGTTGGTTTAGTAATTATTCCTGACCATATTCATGTTATGGAAAAAGGAGGAGAAAATTGAAAAAAATAAAGCAACTTGCATTTCCGTATTTTTTATGGTGTGCAATATTTATAATCGTTCCTTTATTTATGATATTTTATTTTGCTTTTACCAAGAATGGAAACATTTCTTTTGAAAATTTTATAAAAATTTTCGACATTTCCACACTAAAAATGATTTATACGTCTATTAAGATAGCATTTGTAACATCCGCTATTTGTTTAATAGTAGGGTATCCCTTTGCATATATAATGTCTAAACTTAATGTAAAATATAGAACTGTAGCCATGTTATTAATTATGATACCAATGTGGATGAATTTTTTATTAAGATCCTATGCATGGGTGTCTATTTTATCTCAAAACGGTGTATTAGATAATTTATTAAAAATTTTTGGCATAAACTATGATAGTTTCTTATATACAGAAGCATCCGTAATTTTAGGTATGGTATATAACTTTTTACCATTTATGATACTTCCAATTTACACATCACTTGAAAAAATAGATAACAGTTTGATAGAAGCGGCTCATGATTTAGGAGCTAATGACAATAAGACATTTTGGAAAGTTATTTTTCCAATGTCCTTACCCGGAGTATTTTCAGGATTAACTATGGTATTTGTTCCTGTGATTTCTACTTTTGAGGTTTCATTGTTACTTGGTGGTGGAAAAGTAAATATGATTGGTAATGTTATTGAAAGACAATTTACAAAAACTCAAAATTGGGGATATGGCTCAGCTTTAGCGACATTTTTAATGATTATAATTTTATTGAGTTTAATTTTTGATAAAGAATCAGTTGAAAAGGGAGGTATAAATGAATAAAAAAACTAACTTTTTAGAAAAATTTTATTTAGTATTTGTTTTTATATTTCTATATGCTCCTATCGCTGTTTTAATATTTTACTCATTTAATCAATCGAGAATTTTAGGCGTTTGGTCAGGTTTTTCACTAAAATGGTATCAAAGACTATTTGAAGATAGAGCTATATTAAGTGCAGTTAATACAACACTTTTAGTTGGGGTGGTGGCTACTATAGTTTCAACAATTGTGGGGACTTTTGCTGCGGTAGGAATATCTGAATTCAGTAAAAATAAAAGAAGAATAATTTTAGGTATTAACGATATTCCGGTATTAAATCCCGACATTGTTATCGCTATATCACTTATGGTTTTATATGGTATGCTACAAATTCCAAAAGGACTTTTGACCTTGATATTATCACATATTGCATTTACGATTCCATATGTTGTATTATCCGTATTACCTAAAATAAAACAAATGGATAAGAATCTTATAGATGCGGCTTTAGACTTAGGAGCTACACCATTACAAGCTTTAGTTAAGGTTGTAATTCCTGAGATAAAACCGGGGATTATTGCTGGAGCAATGATGGCATTTACATTATCAATAGATGATTTTGTAATATCATTCTTTACAGTGTCTCCCGGACTTAATACTATTGCTACAACTGTGTTTTCAATGACTAAAAGAGGCATAGAGCCGACAATTAATGCATTGTCTACATTAATGTTTGTTGCAGTTTTAATTTTATTAATTATTGTAAATATTTTACAAAATAAAAATATGAAAAATAAGGAGAAAATTGATATATGAAAAAGAAAATTATGACTTTAATGATGGCGTTATTTGTCTTTATTTTAGTTGCATGTGGTGGGCAAAAGAAACAAAAAGTTTCATTTTATAATTGGGGTGGAACAATTAATAAACAAGTTTTGAAAGATTTTGAAAAAGAAACAGGAATAGAAGTTGTATATTCTGAGTTTGATGAAAATGAAAGAATGTACACAAATGTTAAAAATTCTATGAAAGATTATGATGTGATTGTCCCTTCAGAATATATGGTTGAGAAAATGATTAAAGAAAATTTATTAAATGAAATTGATTTATCAAAAGTACCTAATTTTAAAGAAATTGCAAATGTTTTCAAGAACAAAGGATTTGATCCTAATAATAAGCATTCAATTCCTATGTATTATGGAACATTAGGTATTTTATATAATAAAAAAATGGTAGATCCTAAAGATTTAAATGAATGGGATATAATATTTAATCCTAAATACAAAGGGAAAATATATATGTTGGATTCATCAAGAGATACTTTAGGACCGGGTTTCTGGAAGTTGGGGTATAGTTCAAATTCAAAAGATGCAAAACAATTAGAAGAAGTTAAAAAATTAATGACGGATCAAAAGAAATTAGTTACAGCATATTTACACGATGAAATTAAGCAACAAATGGTTAACAAAAATGGTGCATTAGCTGTAGTTTATTCCGGAGAGGCTTCTGAAGCAATCTCTGAAAATTCAGATTTAGACTATTATTTACCAAAACATTCAAATTTATGGTTAGATAACTTTGCAATTGTAAAAAATGCTACAAACCTTGAAAATGCATATAAATTAATTAATTATTTATGTGATCCTAAAGTAGCGGCTAAAAGTGGAAATAATCAAGCTACACCTGTTACAAAAGCAAGAGAAATTGAACCGACAAAGTCCGTGAAGTCAAATAAAGTTTTATATCCAAATCTGGATGATTTGAGAGAACAAGAAGTGTTTAAGGATTTAGGAGATTTCGTAGAAAAATTTGAACAGGCTTGGGAAGATGTAAAAGCAAATTAATAATTCAAAAAAAACCATCTAAATGTTATAATTATATTTAAGATGGTTTTTTTATATTAAAAAGAGGTGTAAATGATATTAAATACTAAAGATTATATACATGAAATTAATGAAAAATTAAAAAATAAGCTTTCTGAGATTAATAAAAATATTAAATTAACTTTAATAAGAATCGGAAGTAACAAGTCAGCTATTTCTTTTGAAAAATCTATAATAAAAGAGGCTGAAAAAATTGGCATAGAAGTTATTAGTAAAGTTTTTGATTCTAAAGTATCCGAAAATGAAGTCTTATCATATATAAATAAAAACAATGATGATGAATATGTTCAAGGAATTTTAGTGTTTGTTCCGATTGATTCTGATTTAAATCAAAAGAAAATATTGAATTCTATTTCTATCCATAAGGATGTTGATGGATTAAATTCATTGAGTAAATTGAAGCTGTTTTCATCTAATGATTATGTAAATACACCAACTACAGCTTTATCAACTTTTGAATATTTAAGATCATTAACAGATTTAGAGGGTAAAGATGTTTTAATAATAAACAGATCGGAAATTATTGGAAAACCATTAGCATTGATGTTGATTAATGAGGGAGCAACAGTTCAAATTGCTCATTCAAAAACTAAAAATTTATATGAAAAAATTTCTAAATCGGATATTGTAATTTCAGCGATAGGAAAAGCTAAGATTATTGATACAAATAATTTTAAGGAAAATGCAATTGTCATAGATTTAGGATATGATGTTAAAGAAAATAAAATATTTGGAGATTTTAATTCTGAATTTTATGATGAAATTAATATTAAGTTTTTACCATCTATAGGTGGTATTGGTAGAATTAATGCTAATATGATATTAAGAAATGTAATAAGAAATGGAGAAAATAATGGAAAATAAAAAGACGGTTTTAAGTTTAGTTCAACCATCAGGAGAATTGACGATTGGGAATTACTTAGGGGCTATTCAAAATTTTATTAAATTACAAGATGAATATGATTGCTATATTGGAGTAGCAGATTTACATTCTATTACAGTTCCACAAGTACCGGCAGATTTAAGAAGAAGATCAAGAGAAGTTGTAGCTACTTATATGGCTTTAGGATTAGACCCTGAGAAGGTTACACTATTTATACAGTCACATAATGTTGATCACTTAAAACTTTATTGGGTATTAAACTCTATTTCATATATGGGTCAATTATCAAGAATGACACAATTTAAGGAAAAATCAGAAAAAAGCGAAGAAAATAAAAATGCTGCATTATTTACATACCCAACATTGATGGCAGCTGATATTTTAGTATATAATGCTGATTTTGTACCTGTTGGACAAGATCAAAAGCAGCACATGGAATTAACAAGAGATTTAGCTATTAGATTTAATAGTAGATATTCAGAAACATTTAAGATACCGCAACCGCTAATAAATGAATCCACAAGAAAAATTATGTCACTTAGAAATCCGGAAAAGAAGATGAGTAAATCTGATGATGATAAAAATGCTTCGATATTTTTACAAGATGATTTAAATGCTGCTAGAAAAAAAATAATGTCAGCTGTTACTGATTCCCTTGCAAATTTTGATTACAATGATGAGCAACCCGGATTAAAAAATTTAATTGATATTTATTGTGCCCTTACAGGAAAAGAAACAAGAGAAGTTGTTGAAAAATATAAGGGACAGGGATATGGTGAGTTTAAAAAAGATTTAGCTGATGTTGTAGTTTTCAAACTTGAAGATTTCCAAAATAAATTTAATGAAATTATGAAGGATAAAGATAAACTTGATGAAATTTTAGCTAAAGGTGCTGAAAAATCAAGATATAAGACAAGAAGATTAATGGATAAAATTTATAGAAAAGTAGGTTTTTTACAATTAGATAGATAACCGAAGAAGAATATCTCTTGCCTCTTCTACAATTTTGTTGGATTTTTACAATTAGATAGATAATCGAAGAGAGCTGTTGCTAAATGGTTAAAAATGTTATTTTGCAACAGACTTTTTTTTAGGAGAATATATGCTAACATATAAAATAATTAACAAAAATGATAATGTTTATAGATACATCTACTTTCCACTTGGTAAAGACTATAAGATAAAAGGTGGAGAGATTGATATAAATATCGACACTAAAAATTTTAATATAATATCAATTGCACAACTAGATGAAAAAAACACTCTATCAGATGATGAAATTGTAACCATTTTGACACATTTAAATGCTGAAAGAGAAAAAATAGGAGTTGAAAAATTATCATTTGAAGGTTTTAAACAAAATTTAATAAATTACAAATATGCTGAAAAGCTTATATATAGTATATTTGAGCAAATTGATAAAAATAATGTACTAGATAAGGGGATTATATTTTAGCACTCAAATAAATGTAACCGTTTTGAAACTTTTTTGTTGCATTTTATTAATTAATGATGTAATATAGATATATAAAAATATCAGGAGTGTTAAAATGAATCTAAAAAAAATAATTAAAATTGGGGGACTTGCTACATTTGCTACGGCAATAGCCTTTGCGGGAAGTTTTGCATCAAAAGCCGGAAATACATACAAATTGGTAAATACCGTTGATGGTTATTATACATCATATAATGCAAAATATAAGACTGAAGCAAAATTAAAATATTCAGCAGGTGACTACTATGTTTATAATGAATATGATGGGATGATAAATATAACTAAAAATCCAAATTATCCAGGAGCGTGGATAAATCCAAAAGATAATAAAACCGTAGTAGCGAAAGAAGAAGTAGCATATGCTGAATCAGGTGAAAGTTCAGAAAATACAGATTCTATAGGATATATAAATGATGATAATATGTTTGTACTTAACAAAAATGTAAAAGTTTATTATTCTGATTATGAAGCTAAACATAAATTAAATCCAAGAATGACATTTAGTGAGGGCACATATTATATATTCTCAAGAAGTAGAGGCATGATTAATATAACCCAATACAAAGGAGTCCCGGGAGGTTGGATTGATCCAAGTGAGGTTGGTAGTGTAAAGAAAGATAAAACTTCAAAAGTAAAAGAAAATGTAAAAAATGAAAGATCTTCAACAAATGCTAATTCAGAAATTCCATTTGAAACAACATTTTCAAAATATTCTTCATACCCTGTAAAAGTAAATTTAGAAGGATATGATACTGTGGAAGCTGCAAAAAATTATGGACAATCTACTGTAACATTTGAACCAGGTGATTATTATATTATAGGAACCAGTCAAAATATGATAAAATTAGGTTTTGATTATTCCGGAGAAGGATATTGGGTAAATCCAAATTCAAATAATGTAAGAGATACAAATTATCAAACATCAAGACCACAAGAGTTTATAGATAAAATAGCCAGTTATGCAGTAAAAGCAACTAAGGGAAGAGATGTTTATACATCAGTAATGATGGCTCAAACAATTTTAGAAACAGGATATGGTAAATCTACATTATCATCAGTTCCATATCATAATATGTTTGGTATAAAAGGAACATATGATGGAGCATCAGTTGTTATACCTACATTTGAATACGATTCAAATGGAAAATCATATAATGTTTTATCTGAATTTAGAAAATATCCATCATATTTAGAATCATTCCAAGATTATGTAAACTTAATAACAGGATATGAAGATTCTTCAAATTGGAGTTATAGTTATTACTATGGAGCAAGAAAATCACAAACAAATTCATATAAAGATGCTACAAGATATTTATCTAGAACATATGCTACATCACCAATTTATGCTGAAACATTAAATAATATAATTGAGTTATATGATTTAACACAATATGATAACTAGAATTAAAAAATAAAAGTTATAAATATTTTACTTATAATATATATTGAAAAGTCCGATATAAAGGAAATACCTCTATATCGGACTTTTTTGGTATATTTATAGAATATCTAACCTGACTTTTTGATTTAGATATAAAAATATGGTGCTAAAACCTATGGATTATTAATCCATACTTAAAGTGTTTATGCGGTGTAACTAGTTTTTGTTTTTCTTCGAATAATTAGTTATAAATGTAGTCAATATTGTTATTAGATATAAATTTGTAATTCCTAGTTTATAAATTTATGGCAGAAATGTGATAAAATGTTAATGCCAATATTGTTACATTTTTTTTATAATTAAAAGCAGACAGATTTCAAAATTTTCCAGGTTTTGTCCGTAAAATTTTGAATATTTTGAAGAAAATAGCAGACAAAAAGCCTTTATTCGGCATTTTTGTCCGTAAATTTTAAGTTGGAATGTGAATTGCTTCGATAAAAGCAGATGAAATTAATGAAATTGAACATTTCATCCGTAAAATATGCTGATAAGAGCAGATTAAAATGTTAAAAATAGAGATTTCATCTGTAAAATAGTCAAATATCTATAAGTTCGTGAATATAACCAATAGGTTTATATGATTTATGAGCAGTATAGCCACGTTTTAGATCATAAAACTTGAATAGATTTGTAAATAATTTCCTTTTTTATATTTATATGATATCAAAAAAATAATTGAAAAATAAAAAAATATAATTAAAATACAAATAATTGCAAAAAAAGTAGACTTTAATTTACAATGAAAAACTCATGAATTAAGCATAACCAAAAGTAGACTAAAGGCAGTTAATTCCTTGGTTAATCATATAACGAATGTATTTTTATTATTGTATCATAAATTGTAAATTAAAGTCTACTTTTTTTAACATTTGATGATAAATATATAAAAATTAGGAGGAGAAAAATGAAGAAAAAAGGACAAAAGAAAAAATTGTATTATGGTAGTGCGATAGCCTTATCGTCAGCTTTTATTTTGAATGGTTTAACGCCACTTAGTTTATTTGTACAAAAGCCCTCAACAGTATTAGCACAAGCTCAAGAAGAAAATGGCTGGATTAATTTTAATTTTGAAAAATGTAAAGAAAAACAAGACTTTAATGTAAAAGCTAAAGTGGATGAAACTGAAAAAACTGTAACCTTTGAATTTGACTTCTCGCATTGGAGTGACAAAAACGGATTAAAAGGAGCTAAGTTAATAGGGGTTAATGGTCAATGGAACCCAGATGAGGGAAAAAAATTAGAAAAAAAAACATACACCATAACCTTAACATTTGAAGAAGTAAAAAGTATGTGTAATGGCGATGATAATTGTAAAAAAGGATTTAAGATATATTTACCTGCGTTAGAAAAAAACGGCGATAAGAGTAATTGTTGGAGACCATGTGATAAAAGTGGTAAGCTTGGAAGTGGCAACGCACAAATACCAGAGTGTTTAATTGATAAAATTAATGAAGTAGAAGAAAAAATGAAACCGGTTCCAAAAGATTCGGAATTGGAAGCTAAGAAAAAGGAACTGGAAAAGTTAATAGAGGAAGTTCGAGGTATTAATGGAAAGGGATATAAAGTAGAGGGAGAAATCAATCAATATTCTGAGTTAAGTAAAGATATAAGAAGAAAATTAGGTGAGGCTGAACAATTTAAAAATGATAAAATTGATAAAATTGATTCAATAATAAAAGAATTAAAAGAACTAAAAGAAAAATATGAAGCATTAGTCAAATCCAAAGAAGAAAAAGAAAAGTCTGAAAAAGAAGTGAAACCGGTTCCAACACCAACACCAACACCGGAAGAAAAAACTGACAAAACTAATAATGTAAACAGAAAAGAACTAAGTGACTTAATAGATAAAGTTCTAACTCTTCCATGGGATAAAATTATTGATAGTGAAGAACTAAAAGAAGCATTGGGTAAGGCTCGAATGGCTAATGAAAAATTAGATCCAACAAAAGAAGAAATTGATAAAGCAAAAAAAGGATTAGAAGAAGCATATAACAAGATAGTTAAACCGGTAGAACCAGAAAAACCTGTTCAAAGAAAATATGATTTAAGAATAAAAGAAGTAGACGAAAAAGGAAATTCAATTCAATTTTTAGATGTTTTTGAAAACATAACACTTGAAGATGTAAATAGCAAAACAGACGAGGTAATCGGAAAAGACTATAAAGTAGTTAAAACGGATATATCGGATGATGTAAAAACAATAACGGTAAGTGTAGTAAAAATTACTTCTGAAAAACCTGTTGAACCTAAAAAACCTATAGAACCAGAAAAACCAAAAGAAGAAAAACCTGCTCAAAGAAAATATGAATTAAGAATAAAAGAAGTAGACGAAAAAGGAAATTCAATTCAATTTTTAGATGTTTTTGAAAACCTAACACTTGAAGATGTAAATAGCAAAACAGACGAGGTAATCGGAAAAGACTACAAAGTTGTTAAAACGGATATATCGGATGATGTAAAAATAATAACAGTAAGTGTAGTAAAAATTGTTGTTGAAAAGCCAGAGGAACCAAAGAAACCTGTGGAACCAAAGAAACCGGAGGAACCAAAGAAACCGGAGGAACCAAAGAAACCGGAGGAACCAAAGAAACCGGAGGAACCAAAGAAACCGGAGGAACCAAATAAACCGGAAGAACCAAAGAAACCTGTGGAACCAAAGAAACCGGAGGAACCAAAGAAACCTGTGGAACCAAAGAAACCTGTGGAACCAAAGAAACCTGTGGAACCAAAGAAACCAGAGGAACCAAAGAAACCGGAGGAACCAAAGAAACCGGAAGAACCAAATAAACCGGAAGAACCAAAGAAACCTGTGGAACCAAAGAAACCTGTGGAACCAAAGAAACCGGAGGAACCAAAGAAACCGGGAGAACCAAAGAAACCGGGAGAACCAAATAAACCGGAAGAACCAAATAAACCGGAAGAACCAAAGAAACCTGTGGAACCAAAGAAACCAGAGGAACCAAAAAAACCACATGTAGACAATCCTGAAACAGGAGATGCATTTAATCCAAGCGTATATGCAGGTATTATGTCCGTTGTGGGAGGTTTATTAACATTCCTTGGAATAAAAAAAAGAAAAGAAGATTAAAAAATAAGTAAGAAAAATTTTTAATCACAATATGAGATTAAAAATAGGTTAACTAAAAAAATAACGATATTTTATTTATACATCAAATGATTAAAAAGTAAGAATTTAATTAATATTATTAAAAAAATATTATTCTATAAATATAGATACATATATAATTAAGAGGTATTTAATTTAGTTTTTTAGTCAAATACTAACAATACAAGTAGTATTGGCAAAGAATTAAAGTAACACATAGAGAGAATTAGAGTGTAAAATTTCTAATTCTCTTTTAATTTGTTAAATACTTATAATCTCATTTATTTGATGCTAGAATTAGGATAACAATTAACATTAGATAACTGAAAAATGTTTTAAGGGTTTGTCATTTACTTGACACAGTGGGTGACTTGTGGCATACTTATTTGTAATATAAATAGTGATTGTTATTTTAATGGTTACAAGTTTTATTGCATTTTTAATATATAATTAGCAAAAATAAAGGTATGGATATGGGTAAAAAAGAAAGAAAATTAACTCCAAAAGAACAAAAAAGAAAAGAAAAATTTGAAGAGCTTTCTAGTGAGATGATTAAAATGGGATATAAAAAAACAGATTTGACATTGGGTACACTCACAGCTAATCTATTAGCCATACCAATAATGCTTCCTTTTATGGCATTAGGATTATTGATTTTTAAATTAACGCAAGCGAATGTTAAAATTATAATTATGATTGAAATTTTTGATTTAATTATATTATTTGGTATTTTATTAGTCCTAATTGTGATTCATGAATTAATTCATGGTTTGACATGGGGGGCATTTGCAAAAAATCATTTTAAGTCCATTGATTTTGGCTTTATTTGGTCAACACTTACACCATATTGTACATGTAATGAAACTTTGAAAAAATGGCAGTATATATTAGGCGGCTTGATGCCTACATTAGTTTTAGGTTTTGGAATTTTGGCAGCTGCTTGCATATTGCATAATATATTTTTATTTATGATCGCTGAATTAATGATTGTTTCAGGAGGAGGGGATTTCTTGATTGTATTTAAAATATTATTATATAAATCAAAAGGAAATGATGTGTATTATTATGACCATCCTTATGAATGTGGAGTGGTTGTTTTTGAAAAGTAAAATCATACTCAAAAAGGAAGGTTTGGAAATCCCAAAACCTTCCTTTTAACTTATTGATATTAGAATGCATCCATGATTCTAGTCATTTTTAGTTGTTTGTCTTTTAATGTTTTTTGTGCTGCTGCCAATCTTGAAATTGGAACTCTAAATGGAGAACAAGAAACATAATCTAAACCTAATTCATCAAAGAATGCTACGGATGATGGTTCACCACCATGTTCACCACAAACACCAAGTTTGATTCCCGGTCTTGTTTGTCTTCCTAATTTTACTGCATTCTTCATTAATTTACCAACACCTTTTTGGTCAACTACTTGGAATGGATCTTTTTCAAAAATACCATCATCTAAGTATTGTGATAAGAATTTTCCGGCATCATCTCTTGAGAATCCATATGTCATTTGTGTTAAGTCGTTTGTACCAAATGAGAAGAATTCTGCTACGTTTGCAATTTCATCAGCTAATAATGTAGCTCTTGGAATTTCAATCATTGTACCAACATGGTATTCAATTGTTTTGCCTTTTTCAGCAAAAATCTTTTCGACTTCATCTTTAATAGAATCAGCTACAACTGATAATTCTTTTGCATCCCCTGCTAGAGGAATCATTATTTCGGGAATTAAATTTACCCCTTCATCATGCAATCTTAAAGCAGCCCTTATAATTGCTCTTGCTTGCATTTGGTAGATTTCAGGGAATGTAATAGCTAATCTTAAACCTCTGTGACCTAACATTGGGTTTACTTCATGTAAATCATCAATAGCTTTCTTTTGTTCTAAAATTGTTACACCTAGTTCTTTAGCAACTATGGCAATATCTTCATCTGTATGAGGAACAAATTCGTGTAGAGGTGGATCTAATAGACGAATTGTAACTGATCTACCGTCTGCCACTTTGTAGATTTGATAGAAGTCTTCTTCTTGGATTGGTTCAATTTTAGCTAATGCTTTCTTTCTTTGTTCTAATGTTTTTGAAAGAATCATTTCACGTACGGCATTAATTCTATCTTCTGCGAAGAACATATGCTCTGTACGACATAAACCTACACCCTCTGCTCCTAAATCTAAAGCTTGTTTTACATCATGAGGAGTGTCAGCATTTGCTCTAACTTGTAATCTTCTTACTTCGTCAGCCCAACCCATAAATTTAGCAAATTTTCCTGACAATTCAGGATCTTTTGTTTCTAATTTTCCTTCATAAACTATACCTGTTGAACCGTCTAGTGAGATAATATCTCCTTCTCCAAGAACTTTATCTCCAATTGTAACTGTTTTTTCTTTTTCGTTTACTTTTACTTCATGTGCACCTGCGATACAGCATTTACCCATACCACGAGCAACTACAGCTGCGTGAGACGTCATACCACCACGAGATGTTAAAATACCTTTTGCAGAATCCATACCTTGTAAATCTTCTGGTGATGTTTCTGTTCTAACTAAAATTACAGATTCTTTTTTAGCATTTCTTAGCATAGCATCTGTTGCACTAAATGAAATGTAACCTGATGCTGCACCCGGTGATGCTGCTAAACCTTTTGTTAATACTGGAGCTTTATCCATAGCTTTTTTGTCAAAAGTAGGGTGTAGTAATTGATCTAATTGATTTGGTTCAATCATCATCAATGCTTCATCTTTTGTTCTTAAACCTTCTTCAACTAAATCTACTGCAATGTTTATAGCTGCTTCAGCAGTTCTCTTACCATTTCTTGTTTGTAATATGAACAATTTACCATTTTCAATAGTAAACTCTAAGTCTTGCATATCTCTATAGTGTTTTTCTAAGATTTGACCTGTTTCAAAGAATTGTCTATATACTTCAGGCATTTGAGTTTCCAATTCAGAGATATGGCTTGGTGTTCTTATACCTGCAACAACGTCTTCACCTTGAGCATTCATTAAATATTCACCAAATAATGCTTTTTCACCTGTTGCAGGATTTCTTGTAAATGCTACCCCTGTACCTGATGTATCTCCACCATTACCAAATACCATTGATTGTACGTTTACAGCCGTACCTAAATCATGAGGAATACTATTTAATTTTCTATATAGAATGGCTCTTTCATTATTCCATGATGCAAATACTGCTGCTACGGCATCAAGTAATTGTCTTTCAGGTTGTTGTGGGAATTCTTCTCCCATTTCTTTTTTATAAATTTCTTTATATCTTCTTACAACTTCTTTTAAGCTTTCAGCTGAAAGATCTTTATCTAATTCTACTCCGGCTTTTTCTTTTTCATCTTCTAAAACTTCTTCAAATAATTCTTTATTGATTCCTTTTGAAACATCTGAGAACATTTGAATAAATCTTCTATATGAGTCATATGCAAATCTAGGATTTTCAGTATGTTTTGCTAATCCTTCTACTGAGATGTCATTTAATCCTAAATTTAAAACTGTATCCATCATACCAGGCATTGATATTACAGCACCGGATCTAACTGAGAATAATAATGGATTTTCATTATCTCCAAATTTTTTGCCTAATTTTTCTTCTGTTTTTCTAACATTTTTTTCGATTTCCTTTACAAGATCTTCCCATAATGTCTTATTTTCTTGATAGTATCTTGTACATGCTTCAGTAGTAACTGTGAAACCAAATGGTACATTTATACCAAGTCTTGTCATTTCTGCTAAGTTTGCACCTTTACCGCCTAGAAGGCTTCTCATTTCTTTTTTACCTTCATCGAAACTGTATACATATTTCATTTTTGTTGCTCCCTTCGTATATCAATAAGTTTTTTTATTCTTTCTGATGTCTCTTCTATTGAGATATGAGTGACATCAATGGACTGGCAATTTAATTTTTGGATTACTTTTTGAGAATAATCAAGTTCTATATTTACTCTTTCCAGAGTAGCATATCCTGAATCGACCGGAATACCTAAAGATTTGATTCTTTCTTTTCTTATTTCAATCAATCTGCTAGGGTCCATAGTCAATGCGATGATTTTATTTGGTTCAATTTTAAATAGTTCATCAGGTAAATCTATTTCCGGAACCAATGGAATGTTAGTTACTTTATATCCTAAATTAGACATATATATGGATAGGGGAGTTTTAGATGTCCTTGAAACTCCTATTATCACAATATCAGATTCATAAATAGACTGAGGATTTATACCATCATCATTTAATAAAGCGAAGTCAACATGATTGTTTCTCAAACTTTGCTCTAAGATTGATGGGATATTTCCGCCTTTAGAAATTTTAGAAAAAATACTACCCAGGAAGTTGTATACAACTGCATATACATCAAAGTATTTAATATTTAATTGTTTACATTTGTCTTTGATAAACTCAGACATTATTTTGTTTTCAAATGCATAATAAACGATTTGGTCATCCTCATAAATATTAAAATTATGAAGTTGGCCTAATTCATTTAAGTCATCATATATTTTTATGTCAATTTGTAATTCTTGCATAAAATAATTTCTGACTAATATATGAGTTAATGTCTTTGAATTTTTGTCTGATAATATCCAAACCTTTTCATTCTGCATTTCAATCTCCAAAATTAACTTACTATGTTTTTATTATACCAAAAAAAATAAAAAAGTCCATAAAAATACAAAAGGCATACATTTGCATGATTTTATGTGCATATATGCTAAAAAATACTATATTTTACTTAGTTACATTTTGAAAAAGATTACAAAATATATCATTTTTTCTGGAAAAAGTTGGTTTTGTAATATGTTTTTCACTCAATTATTTTGTAACTTTATATATTAATGTTTTTTATATTACAATTATTTATAGGTTTAAATTATCTAAAAAAGATTTGTCATATATAAGTGTTTTTATGGTGGAGTTTTATTGCGTATGTAAATTATGTAAATACAGAAAATTGATCATATATAGGTAAAAATTTAATAAAGAGATATCTGAAAGTTAAAAAAACATCTGTAGATTTGGAGAAAATATTGTAAACTTGACTATAATTAAGTTAAATACTATAATTAAAGAATATAAAAAGGAAAAATTATAATAATCTAGGAGAGTAAGATGAAAAATCTTGAAAAAAATTATAATCCTAAGTCCTTTGAAGATAGAATCTACAAGGATTGGGAAAATGGGGGGTATTTTACCGCTCAAGTTGATAAGTCTAAAGAGCCATTTACAATAGTCATGCCGCCACCAAATGTAACAGGAAATTTACACATGGGGCATGCATTGGTCTCAACTCTTCAAGATATAGTTATAAGATGGAAGAGAATGTCAGGTTATTCAACACTTTGGTTACCTGGTACTGACCATGCAAGTATTGCGACAGAAGCAAAAGTTGTAGAAAAAATTAGAAATGAAGGTCATACAAAATTTGAACTAGGAAGAGAAAAATTTTTAGAAGAAGCATGGGATTGGACTCACAAATATGGTGGAAATATAAAGAAACAACTTAGAAAAATAGGAGTTTCTGCTGATTGGTCAAGAGAAGCATTTACACTAGATAAAAATCTATCAAGTGCTGTTGAAGAAGTTTTTGTAAAAATGTACAATGACAGACTAATTTATAGAGGTGAAAGAATTGTAAATTATTGTCCATATTGTGATACTGCAATATCAGATGCAGAAGTTGATCACAAAGACGAAAAAGGTAATTTATGGTATTTTGATTATCCATTAAAAAATTTAGATAGAAAAATTACAATTGCTACAACTAGACCGGAAACAATGCTAGGAGACTTGGCTGTTGCAGTAGATCCAACTGATGAAAGATATCAAGATTTAATAGGGGAAATGGTAATTTTACCTATAGTTAATAGAGAAATACCTATTATTTCAGATGACTATGTTGATAAAGAATATGGTACAGGTGTGGTAAAAATTACACCATCACATGATCCTAATGACTTTGAAGTTGGACAAAGACATGATTTAGGTCAATGTGTTGTTATAGAACATGATGGTACAATATCTGATGGTTATGGTGAATTCTCAGGATTAGATAGATATGAAGCAAGAAAAAAAATAGTTGCAAAAATGGATGAATTAGGTCTATTAGGCAAAATAGAAGAATTAGAACATGCTGTAGGACATTGTTCAAGATGTGGGACAATAATTGAACCACTTGTTTCAAAACAATGGTTTGTTGCAATGAAAGAATTAGTAAAACCAGCTTTAGAAGCATATACTAGTGGAGAACTTAAAATCATTCCTGAAAGATTTGGAAAAATTTATGTAAACTGGTTGGAAAATCTAAGAGATTGGAATATTTCAAGACAGTTATGGTGGGGGCACAGATTACCTGTTTACTACACTGAAAATGGAGAAATCATTGTTTCCAAAGAACAACCGGATGAAAGTGTTTATGGAAAAGTTACAAGAGATAGTGATACACTTGATACATGGTTTTCATCTGCGTTGTGGCCATTTTCAACATTAGGTTGGCCAAATGAAAATGCTGAAGATTATAAATATTTCTTCCCAACAAATACGCTTATAACAGGTTATGATATTATTTTCTTCTGGGTAATAAGAATGGTATTTTCATCATTATATAATACTGGAAAACTACCATTTAACACAGTATATCTAAACGGAATTGTTAGAGATAGTCAAGGTAGAAAAATGTCTAAATCATTAAATAATGGTATTGACCCACTTGATGAAATCGATAAATATGGTGCAGATGCTATAAGATTTAATTTAGTAAGTGGAAATTCACCAGGAAATGATATGAGATATATCGACGATGAAGTTAAAGATAAGAGAAATTTTGCTAATAAGATTTGGAATGCATCAAGATTTATATTCATGAATATGGAAGATGAAAAAGAATATAAATTAGATAGAGGTAAATTAACAATCGAAGATAAATGGATAATTTCTAGAATTAATACATTATCAAAAGATATTGATAGATTATTAAATCAATATGAAATTGGTATTGTTGCAGTAAACTTATATGAATTTATATGGTTTGAATTCTGTGATTGGTATATCGAATTTGTGAAAACAAGATTACATGATGAAGGAGAAGTAAAAGATAATGCTTTAGCAGTATTATTATATTCTTTAGAAAATATCTTGAAATTATTACATCCATTTATGCCATATATCACTGAAGAAATTTATTCTTATTTGCCAAATAAAGAAGATTTAATAATAGTTGCAAATTATCCAAAATATGAAGAATTAAATCATTATGAATGGGAAGAAAAAGCAGTTTCTAAACTTATCGATGCAATTACATCATTGAGAGCTCAAAGATTAGAATTGAACGTACCAAATAAGAATAAGTCAAAATTATATATATTTACTGAATCTGATGAAACAGCAGGAATTTTCTCTAAATTATCAAATAATTTAATTTCATTAGCAAACCTGAGTGAAGTTGAAATTATTAGAGAAGATAAAGAAATAGATAATGTTGCTGTAACAGTAAAAGATGATTATAAATTATATCTTTCATTAGATGGTCTTATTGATTTAAAAAAAGAATTAAGTAGATTAGAAAATGAAAAAGATAAGATAATTGCAGAGTTAAATAGAGCTAAAGGGAAATTATCAAATGAGAAATTCATACAAAAAGCTCCTAAAAATTTAGTTGATGCTGAAAAAGAAAAAGTTGAAAAATACACTAATATGCTTAATGAAGTAGAAAAAAGTATTGAAGATATTAAAAATAAATAATTATATTAAACTTTAATGGAAGGTAATTTATGAATAGAAAAAAAGTTGTATTATTTAGTGAAGAGCAAATTCAAGAAACTGTAAAAAGAATGGGAAAAGAAATTACAGAAGCTTACGGCAATGAACCAATTTATGCAATTTCTTTATTAAGAGGGAGTTTTGTATTTGCAGCTGATTTAGTTAGAAAAATAGAAACTCCAACAGTTGTAGAATTTATGACTACATCAAGTTATGGTGACAATGAAGAAACTTCAGGTAGAGTAGATATTATTAATGATGTAAGATTTGATTTGGAAGGAAAAAATGTTTTAATAATTGATGATATATGTGATTCGGGTATAACACTTAATGCTATAGTAAATCATATTAAAGAAAAAAATCCAAAATCTATTAAAACAGCCGTATTTTTAGATAAACCTGAAAGAAGAAGAGTTGAAATTTATCCCGACTTTATTGGGCAAGAAATTGAAGACTTATTTGTAGTAGGGTACGGACTAAATTATGGTGACTTCTATAGAAATTGCCCATATATTTTTGCATTTGTAAATAGTGAAGAATAATGTATAATAGATTTTCAGATTTTTATGATGAATTAGTATTTGATATTGATTATGAAAAATATGCAAACAATATTTTTGAAATATTAAATAAATATAATGTAAATAAAGGAAATATCCTAGAAATAGGATGTGGAACGGGAAATTTAACTCAAGAATTATCAAAAAATAAAGATTATAATATCTTAGCATTTGATAATTCTATTGAGATGTTAAACCACTCTTTTGTAAAATTATCGGACAAAGAGAATGTAACGATAATTTTACAAGATATGTACAAATTTGATTATAAATCATTTAAGCATGATGCGATTATAACTCTTCTAGATGTAATAAATTATATTACTGATGAAGCTAAGTTAGAAAAACTTTTTAAAAATATTTATGATGGGTTAAATGAAAATGGTGTATTTATTTTTGATTTAAATAGTAGGTATAAACTATTGGAAGTGTTGGGAAATAATCAATATATCTATGAAAGAAAAAATATTTTCTATACTTGGGAAAATAGACTCGTAGGAGATAAAGTTAATTTTTATTTAAACTTTTTTGTTAAAAATAAAGATGGACTTTATGAGAGAGTTGAAGAAATGCAAGTTGAGAAGTATTATTCAATTGAATTTATTGTAGAAAAATTAAAGACTGTTGGATTTCGTGAAATTGATTACATAGATGAAGATGGAGGAGTGTTTAAGGAAAATAATACTCAAAGAATTTTATTCTCTGCGAAAAAATAATTTGAATATATATTATTTTGTGATATTATATAGGCATAGTGAAAATAATTTCACTATAAATTTGGGAGGATAAAAATGGTAAAAGGTACAGTTAAATGGTTTAACGCTAAAAAAGGATATGGATATATTACTACAGAAGAAGGAAATGATGTATTTGTGCACTTTACAGCTTTAGAAGATAATGGTGAATTCAGAACATTAAAAGATGGACAAGAAGTTGAATTTGAAGTTATTGAAGGTGAAAAAGGACCTCAAGCTGCAAATGTAGTTAAACTATAGTAGTAAACAATTCTTAAATAATATTTGAATTGAACATTTTAGAGATTGAAATTAATTTCAATCTCTTTTTTATATTTTTAAAATTAGGTATAATATATGTATTAAGTAACGTGAGGTATTTTATGAAAAATTATTTAATTAGGGCTATAGATAAAAATAAATCAGTGAGAATTTTTATTGCTGATACAACTGAAATTGTTAGAGAAATAAGAAGGGTTCATCAAAGTTCAGCAACAGGAAGTGCAGCATTGGGTAGATTAGCAACCATTTCTCTTATAATGGGAGTTACTACAAAAAATGATAATGAAAAATTAACTATAAGATTTGATGGTGGTGGAGTAGGTGGTAAACTTATTGCCGTTTCAAATACAAAAGGTGAAGTTAAAGTAACAGCTACAAATCCTGAAGCGGATGCACCTTCAAAATATCCCGGGAAGCTTGATGTAAGTGCTTTTGTAGGTAAAGATGGTAATTTAGCTGTAATTAGAGATTATGGATTAAAAGAACCATATACCGGATTGTCAAATATTGTTACTGGAGAAATTGCAGAAGATATTGCTAATTATTATTTTTATTCCGAACAAACACCTTCAATTGTTTCGTTGGGAGTTTTAGTGGATACGGATTTATCTATTAGAGCTGCCGGTGGTATTTTTGTACAAGTATTACCGGGAATTAAAGATGAGGAATTAACTATTTTAGAAAAAATTGCTTCAAATCTGGATCCGGTTTCTAAAATGATAGATAACGGCTTAACACCGGAAGAAATTTTAGAAAAGTATTTTTCAGAAATAAAACCTGAAATTATCGAAAAACAAAAATTAACATATAATTGTGACTGCTCGAGAGAGCGAATTGAGAAAGGATTGATATCAATTGGAAAAAAAGACCTACAACACTTATTGGATGAAGATGGACAAGCTGAAGTAATATGTGATTTTTGTAAAACTAAATATGTATTTGATAGAGAAAATTTAGAAAATTTAATTAAAGAAAGTAAATAGGAAAATAAATGCAAAATTATATTTTTTATATTGAATTGATAGGGATAGTAGCTTTTGCTATTTCAGGTGCTCTAGAGGGCATTAAAAACAGGATGGACTTTTTGGGTGTTGTTATATTAGGTATTGTAACAGCAACAGGTGGAGGAGTTATTAGAGATTTGATACTGGGAATAAATCCTCCCTTATCATTTAGAAGTGGATTAAATATATATATTTCAATAATTACATCAGTTATAGTATTTGTTGTTGCTTTATTTAATGATAAGGTTAATAAAAGAACAGTTCATAAAGTTTTTGAAGATGCATTAGTGTATACAGATGCTGTAGGATTAGGAGTATTCACTGTTACAGGTATGCAAATAGCTTATTCTGTTAGTTATGAATATAGTGCAATTCTTTATATTTTTGTTGGACTTATATCAGGTGTAGGTGGAGGGGTAATAAGAGATTTACTTACAGATAATGTTCCATATATTATGGATAGACATGTCTATGCTTCCGCAAGTATTGCCGGCGGTTTTGTATTTCATCAACTACAATGGCAAACAATAATTCACGATGTTATTTCAATTCCTGTATGTATAATTATCATTGTTATTATTAGAGTATTTGCATATAAGAAAAAATGGAATCTTCCAAAAGCTACAAGAATAATAGATTAAATTAAAAAAATTGCCGACGCCATTAGTCCTTGCTCATTTAAGAGCTGTGGATATGCCCAAGCAATTTTTTTATTTTAACTTAATCTGTGAATATTTAATTTTTTTTATTTCTTTATTGATATTCAAAAACATCTAATAATTTATTTGATTATTTTTAGTTATTTGTCAATTTTAATTTTTTTAATACTGCAAAAAATCCACTTAAAACAACTGCTGATACTGATGCTAATACCATCCCGCTTAATTTTATTGAACCGAATTGTACTGATAATCCGGATAAGCCTGAAATAAATACAACTGATGTAAGTACAAGATTTAAGCTTTTTGAGTAGTCAATCTTTTGATCTACTAACAATCTTATTCCTGATGTACCTATCATTCCATATAGTAAGAATGTTACCCCACCAATTACATTTCCGGGGATGGTTTTTATTAGTGCTGCTAATGGACCGAAAAATGCCATTAAAATTGAAATTACAGCTGCTCCTGCGATTACTTGTACTGAATAAACTCCTGTGATAGCCATAACACCGATATTTTCACCATATGTTGTAGTCGGTACACCTCCAACTAAACCGGACAATGCTGATGAAAAGTTGTCGGCAAAAATTGACCTATGTAAACCGGGTTCTTTAACTAAATCTTTTCCAACAATATTTGAAGTTACAACTTGATGTGAAATGTGTTCAGAAGTTATAACTAAAAGTACCGGAATCATTGCAACTATTGATTCCCATGAAAATTTAGCTAATTGGAAGTTTGGTATTGTAAATAATTTTGCTTCTAAAACTGGTGTAAAATCAACCATATTGAAAAATATAGCTGTGATATAACCGACAATTATTGATATTAAGATAGGAATAGTTGAGAAAAATCCTCTAAATACTACCGAGCCTATTATCGCAGTCAAAAGTGTAACTAAAAATACAATCCAATCAGCGTGTTTTGCCGTTTCAGTCATTAGATTTGCTCCGATAGCACCACCTGTAACAGTGTTTCCGGCAAGCTCAAATCCTATTAAAGCTACAACAGCTCCCATTGCAGCAGGGGGTAGGACTATGTCTATCCATTTTGTCCCGAATTTATATATAACAAATGCTAATAAACAGCCCAAAAGTCCAACTACAATAAAAGCACCTTGAGCATATTCAAATCCTTGTTTAGCAATAATAGCAGTACCGGGTGCTAAAAATGCAAAACTTGAACCTAAATAAGCAGGTGCTTTTTTCTTTGTTATTAAAATAAATAATAAAGTACCAATCCCATTCATCAATAAAACAATACCTGGATTAATACCAAAAATAATAGGAACTAAAATAGACGCTCCAAACATTGCAAATGTATGTTGTAATGAAAGTGGTAATAATAATTTTCCAGGAACTTTTTCTTCGATTTGATAAATGTGTTTCTTGTTTTTCATATATCCTCCTAAAATTTCACTGTGAATAACTTTACTATAGATTAAAATAAATGTCAATATATTTTTGAACGGTCTCTTAAATTTATATTTTAGTAATAAGAATTGGTGGTATTGTCATATTTTTCATTTCTTTTTATGATTTTCACTTTTTGAAGGGTATATCTGAAATTTCAATGTAAAAAAGCTATTACAAAATAATATTATTAATTATTTTGCAATAGCTCGTAAATTAAATTATTTTAAATATAAGACAACAGGGCAGTGGTCTGATCCTAATTGCTCCATATGAATACTTGCATCTAGTAGTCTATCTTCAAAATCCTTACTTACTACAAAGTAGTCAATTCTCCAACCGATATTTCTCTCTCTTGCCTTTGTGATATATGACCACCATGTGTACATATCAGTAATATCAGGATAAAAATATCTATATGTGTCGATGAATCCTGCATTTAACAATTCGGTAAATTTATTTCTTTCCTCATCTGTAAAACCGGCATTTTTACGATTAGATTTTGGATTTGCAAGGTCGATTTCTTTATGAGCAACATTTAAATCACCGCATAAAATAACGGGTTTAGTTTTGTTAAGATTTAATAAATATTCCCTAAAATCATCTTCCCATTTTTGTCTGTAATCTAATCTGAGTAATCCTCTTTTTGAATTTGGTGTGTAACAGGTTACCATATAAAAATCCTCAAATTCTAAAGTGATAACTCTACCCTCTTTATCGTGTTCTTCGATACCTATACCATATGATTCACTTAAAGGTTTTTCTTTTGTGAATATTGCTGTACCGGAATATCCTTTTTTTTCTGCATAGTTGTAGTATTCAAAATATTCTGGTAGGTCCAGTTTTAATTTACCTTCAGACATTTTTATTTCCTGCAAACAAAGAATATCTGGATTTTCTTGATTTACATAATCCATAAATCCTTTGTTCATAACAGCTCTCAGTCCATTAACATTCCATGAAATTAACTTCATTTATTCTCCTTACGTTTTTTTTCAATAGCTTTTTGATATATATCTAATAATATCTTAGCC
Organism: Helcococcus sp. KG196; assembly: GCF_046035495.1. Taxonomy (NCBI): domain Bacteria; kingdom Bacillati; phylum Bacillota; class Tissierellia; order Tissierellales; family Peptoniphilaceae; genus Helcococcus; species Helcococcus sp. KG196. The sequence continues at coordinate 16,188 of NZ_JBFNFI010000002.1, read as the reverse complement.
TGATTTAAATGATCATTTTCTATAGAATATTTTAACACATTTTGTTTTAATTTTTCAGCTTCTTCATTACTTAAACTTAAAATTTTGTTAAAAATTTTATTGAAATCTTCATAGCTATCCCATTGATACCCATTAATACCTTTTTTTATTTGATCTTTATTAGGTTTATCAAGTTTAATAATTGCAGGTAGTCCACAGGCCATTGCCTCAAGCATTGAAATTGAGTGCATCTCTGAAAGTGAAGCTGTTGTATAGTAATCCATTGCATGCAAATATTTAGAAATTTCAGTATTTGGCACCGAACCAACTAAAATAATTTTATTTTCAAAATTATTTTTTATAATTTGTTTTTGTATTTCTTCAAATTGTGGTCCATTACCAATGATAAATAATTTAGCTTTTTCTTCCGGGAAATCAGATTTTATCCAATTATTTATTAATTCCTTAATATTTTTTTCATCACCAATTCTACCTACAAATACAAATGCTTTTGCATCATCATTTAGATTATATTTTTCTCTAAATTTTACTCTAAAATTCTTTGTTTCTTCAGTTTCCCTAAAATTCTCAAACTCTACTGCATTATCAATAACTACTACTTTTTTGTTAATACCTTGTCTATCCATATAGCATTGAGCTTTAGGAGATGGACTCGTAACAACGTCAGCTTTTTTATAAAATTTTCTAAAATACTTATCAGATATTTTTTTTGAAAATTCTTCAAAATATTTTAATCCAACGTAGAATAAAAATCTGTCATATTCTGTATGTAAAGTATAAATTGCAGGAATATTGAGCTTTTCTGCAACTCTTAAACCAGTAGCTCCAATTGCGAATTCATTTTGAATATGGACTACATCCGGCTTAAATTCTTTAGCTATTTTTATTCTTGAAAAATGTATAGGTAATGCAATTCTATAATTATATATTTTCTTTAGCATAATACCTGGTACATAAACAACATTATCCTTAAATTCAATTTTAGTTTGTTTTTCTGAACCTACGGTAATTACCATTACTTCGTGCCCCAATTTTTCGTATGTGTCTTTTAAGATTTTCGTTTGTGTTGCCACACCGTTTATATACGGTGGATAAGTTTCTGTGAAAATTGCTATTTTCATACATACCTCCATGTTTAATTTAGATTATATCACATAATTGCAATTAGCGAATTATATTTCTATTTTGTAACATTGTAGTATATAATAAAATAAAAACATTTAGGAGAAATAATATGATTTTAGAAATCAAAAATAACTTTAATATTGCTGAAATTGACACGTTTGGTTCATATCTAAATCTATTAAAATTTGATGAAATAGATATCATATTTCCAAAGCAAGAAATTTTGGAAGGAAATGATAAAAAAATTAGAGGCGGGTCACACGTTTGTTTACCACATTTTGGAGCAAGTGATAAAGTAGGAATGGATAGACATGGTTTTGGAAGAAGCTCGGAATGGGAAGTAGTAGAATTAAGAGAAAATTATTTAAAACTTCAATTGGTAAAAAATATAAAACAATGGGAAAATTTAATTTCTACAATGGAGTATATACTTTTGGATAATTTTTTAGAAATCAGATTAGTAGTTAAAAATATCGGAAAAGAATCCTTATTTGTAAGTCCTGCATTTCATCCATATTTTAAGTATGAATCCGAAAATGAAATTTACATTAACGGGGAAAAATTTGATTTTAATTTAGAAAAATTACAAAACACTATATTTTATGGTAAAGTTAATACCTTAAAAACATCAAATTATGAAATAGTATTTGAAGATAAAAAACTTTCAAAATATGTTTTATGGACAAATGGAACTGATAAATACTTATGTGTAGAACCAACATTTAATTTTCAAGCTTTAGCAGACGATAAAGAATTATGTGAAATTAAACCTGAATCCGAAACTGAATTTTTATTTAAGATAATTAAACGATAATAAGATATTTTCTATTATACTTATTTTGTATAAACGAAAAATTGATTGCTTTTAAAATGAAAATTCAATTATTGTAACTCATTTTGCTTAAACGAAAAATTGATTGCTTTTGACTGTATAATTTTGGGTATAACCATTTAATATATGCTGTTAAAATGTAATTTTATGTGTCAAGCTTATAGGGAGTAGTTTATATAAAAAAATAAAGAGCAGCACTTAGATATATCTTTAAACCAAAAAGGTGCCCGAGAATACTTGTTCTAAGTGAGTGTCTCTTTATTTTTTATTAATATTTGTATATGTTCAGTAATATAAATATGTTTATTTTACTAACATCTTTGCTAAAACGTGAGGATTACCACAACCTGTTGTTAAAACTAAATCATTATCAGTTATTTCTGATTGTAAATATTCTTTCGCAGATTCAAAATCCGGAATATATTTTGCGTTAACACCATTTTTCAATAATTTTTCGACTAAATCTTTTGAATGTATTGTTGGGTCAAATTCTTCTCTAGCCGGGAATATATCTGTGACGATTACTTCTTTTGAATTATAGAATGAATCGGCAAATTCATCTAATAGTGCTTTAGTTCTTGAAAAAGTATGCGGTTGAAAAACTGTAATTATATTTTTTTCAGAGAATGCATCTATTGTTTTTAGTGTTGTTTGGATTTCGACCGGATGGTGACCGTAATCAGTCATGATAATAGCTCCATTGTATGTCCCAATGGTTTCCATTCTTCTATGAAGTGATTTATATTTTTTTATACCATCTTTAACGTCTGAAAGTTTTACATTGTTTTCATATGAAGCTATTATGGCGGCGATTGCGTTGTAAATATTATGAATCCCGGAAACATTAAGTTCAAATTCTTCAATTGAACCATCTTTCATATTTAGTTTAAATTTGGAATGACCAATCTCATTGTATTCAACGTGTTCTAAATAATAATCAGCTGATTTATTGTGTAGACCAAAAGTAATTACCTGTCCTTTCACGTGTTCTAGAAGTCTATGTGTATTTTCATCATCTATATTTATAATTGCTTTAGAATTTTCGTCTAGGTTTTTCATATATCCGATAAATGTTTCTACAATATGATTTAAATCTTTATAGTAGTCCAAATGGTCTTCATCTATATTTAAAATTACAACAGTTGATGGGTAATAATTTAAAATATTTCCTTTAAATTCACACGCTTCTGAAAGTAAAATATCACTATTTCCAATTTTTACATTTCCTTCAATTTCATCTAGTATGCCACCCAACAAAATTGACGCATCGTTATCTGAATTTACAAGGATTTTTGCAATCATAGATGTTGTTGTAGATTTTCCATGAGATCCTGAAATTGCAATTGATCTTTTATAGTTACGCATCAACGCACCTAAAAATACACCTCTGGAAATGACTTCTTTACCGGTATTTTTTGCAGCGATAAGTTCTTCATTATATTGAGGAATTGCATCAGTATATATGAATAAATCTTGGTTAGTTATATTTTCTTTTTTTTGTCCAATGAAAATTTTAATATTATTTTCTCTTAAAGTCTTTAAATAATCGGAATTATCTCTATCAGAACCACTTATATCATAACCTTTTATTTTTAGAAGTAGAGCTATACCACTCATACTTACTCCACCAATTCCGATAAAATGTATTTTTTTATATTTTTTTTCTTCTAAATTAAAATTAAACATAATATCCCTTCTTTCAATTATTTAATTATAGCATATTTGTTATTTATTTAAAAATTTTATGTATATTTAATTTTAATTATGATAAATATTGTGTATAATAGAGTTATTAGAAATTGCAAAAAAAATTTAAGAGGAGTATTATGGATAAAGTCATAATAATGGCAGCTGGTGAAGGTACGAGAATGAAATCAAATATTTCAAAAGTGCTTCATAAGTTATGCAATAAAACATTATTATCTTATGTTATTGAGTCGTCTCAAGAAGCAGGGATAGACGATATAATAGTTATTGTAGGAAATAATGAAGATGCTGCTAAAGAAATTTTTGGAGATAGTGTAAAATATGTAAGACAATACATTGGAGAAAACTATCCATATGGTACGGGATATGCAGTTAAATTAGCAGAGCAATATATCAATGAAGGAGATAATATATTAGTTCTTTCAGGTGATGCACCTTTGATTAAATCGGAAACTATACGAAATTTAATTGATTTTCATAATGAATCAAAAAATGATGCGACAGTTTTAACTGCTATTTTTGAAAATCCATTTGGATATGGTAGAATAGTTACTGATAAAAATGGTAAATTATTGAAAATTGTAGAACATAAAGATGCTAACGATAATGAAATTTTAATTAATGAAATTAATTCGGGAATTTATTTATTTAATGGAGATAAGCTAAGATACGCATTAAATAAACTAGATACAAATAATTCTCAAAAAGAATTATATTTAACTGATGTTTTTGAGATTCTAAAAAAAGAAAAATTAAATATTTCAACATTTAAGGTAAAGGATACTGAAGAAATAAAAGGTATAAATACTAAAATCCAATTATCTGAAGTAGAAAAGATAATGAGAAGGCGTATAAATGAAGAATATATGTTAAATGGAGTTATTTTAGAAAATCCTGAAACAATTACAATTCAGAAAGGTATTAGAATTGGACGAGATACGGTTATTGAATCAAATGTTAAAATTTTAGGTGACACAATAATTGGAGAAAATTGTTTAATAGGAATGAATTCCAGAATTGAAGACTCAAAAATAGCTGATGATGTAAAAATTTTATCTTCAGTTATTGAAAAAGCCATTGTAGAAAAAGGTGCTGATGTAGGACCATTTTCAAGATTAAGACCAAAAGCACACTTAAAAGAAAGAGTTCATATCGGAAACTTTGTTGAAGTGAAAAATGCTGTTGTTGGAGAGGGGACAAAAGCTGGACATTTAACTTATATAGGGGATGCTGATTTAGGTAAAAATATAAATGTGAGTTGTGGAGTTATTTTTGCAAATTATGATGGCAAAAACAAATTTAGATCAACTGTTGGAGATAGTGCATTTATTGGATCAAATGTAAATATAGTTTCTCCGGTTAACATTGAAGAAAAAGCATTTTTAGCTGCAGGATCAACAATAACAAGAGAAGTAAAAGCAGGACAATTATCAATAGAAAGAGCTGAACAAAAAAATATAGATGGATATTATAAAAGAAAATTTGAAAAATAAAAAATTTAAGAATTATTAATGAAATATATTGGAGGAAAAATGCTTATTTCAGAAAATGAAGTTAAATTATTTAGTGGTACATCAAATAGACCACTTGCAGAAAAAATTTCTAAAGAATTAGGGTTACCTTTAGGAAATTTACATATCAGTCATTTTGCTGATGGTGAAATTGCTGTTAAAATAAATGAAATTGTAAGAGGTAGGGATGTATTTCTAATTCAGCCAACTTCAAAACCTGTAAACGATAATTTGATGGAAGCATTAATAATTATTGATGCATTGAAAAGAGCTTCAGCTCATAAAATAAACTTAGTTATGCCATATTATGGTTATGCCAGACAAGATAGAAAATCATCAGGAAGAGAGCCTATAACAGCTAAATTAGTTACAGATTTAATTCAAGCTGCCGGAGCAGATAGAGTTGTATGTGTTGACTTACATGCTGATCAAATTCAAGGATTTTTTAATATCCCTCTTGATCATTTAACAGCTAGACCGGTTATTGCTGAATATTTTGAAAAAGTAATAGCAGAAAGTGGAAAAGATAATTGGACAGTTGTTTCTCCTGATTTAGGTGGAGTTACAAGAGCTCGTAGATTAGCTGATGTACTTGGGTTACCAATTGCTATTATTGAAAAATCAAGACCAAGACCAAATGAATCAGAAATCTTAAATGTAATAGGTGAGTTTAAGGGAAAAAATTGTATTATAGTTGATGATATGATTGATACAGCCGGTACAATTGTTAACGCATCTGAAACATTGAAAAAAGAAGGAGCTGAGGAAGTATATATCACAGCATCACATGGTGTATTATCAGGACCCGCAATTGATAGAATTAAAAATTCATGTGTAAAGCAATGTGTTATTACTGATACAATAGATCATCCCGAACTTGAAGATATCGAAAATATAACTATTTTATCAATGGCACCTATGTTAACAGAAACAATTAAAGCAATTGCTACATACAAATCTGTTTCTGATATTATGAAAGAAAAGAAGTAATGTATTTAATTGTTGGATTAGGAAATCCCGGAAGAAAATATGATGGTACAAGACACAATGTGGGATATGCTGTTATAGATTCTTTAGCAAAATATTTGGGGGTTGAATTAGATAAGTTAAAATTTAAGGGAATTTTCACAAAGACTAATTATAAAAATGAAAAAATAATTTTACTGAAACCAGAGACGTATATGAATGCCTCTGGTGATTCAGTTCAACCGTTCATAGATTATTTTGGAATTGATATAAAAAATGTAATAGTCATTGTTGATGATATTGATATAAAATTTGGTACAGTAAGAATAAGAAAGAATGGTTCGGCAGGTACTCATAATGGTCTAAAATCTATAGTTCAAAGAACTGGAAAAACAGATTTTCCAAGGATAAAAGTGGCTGTAAATCAAAAACCTTCATATATGGATTTGGCTGATTTTATTTTATCTAAATTTAGTACATCTGAGCAAAAAGTTATTTCTAAAGAGATTGAAATTGCAAGAGATGCTATATTAGAAATAATTGAAAAAGATATAGATTCATCTATGAATAAGTACAATCCAATTATAGTGGAATAAAAGTATGATAGAAAAAGCTTATGATAGCCTATTTAAGGCTATTAATGAAAATTACAATTTAATATATTCTTATGGAATAATAGAACAATCTACAGGTCATTTTATTTATGAGTTAAGTAATAACTCAAATAGACCTGTTTTTGTGCTGTGTGAAAATGATGTAATCGCTAGAAAACTTTTTGAAAATTTGCAAAACAACAATCTTAAAGTAGACTATTTTCCTGATATAGAATTAAATTATCAAAATATTGAAGATTTGGATTATACAAATAAAGCATTTAGGCTTAAAACGATTATAAATTTAGTTAATGGAGAAAAAAAAATTATCGTTTCAAGCATATCAGCTGTGACTAGAAAAGTATATTCTAAAGAGAATTTTATAAAAAATAGTTTTGAAATAACTATTAATTCTGAAGTTGATATTAATGAATTATCAAAAAGATTAATTAAATTAGGATATAAAAGAAGAAATATTATTCAGTCAAAAGGCGAATTTGCAATTAGAGGGGATATAATAGATATATTTCAAATTTCTGATGAATATCCAACAAGATTAGAATTATTTGATGTTGATGTTGATTCTATTAGAAAATTTAATGTAAATACTCAAATGTCTATAAAAGATATTGAAAATTTTACAATATATCCTATTCAGGAAAATTACTTTGATATTGATGATATAGATAAAATTATAAAAGAAATAGATAAAGATCTTCAAAAAACAAATAAGAACTTTGACATTGAAATTTCACAAAAAGTAAATGCTAAATTTGAAAAAATAAAGGAACAACTTGAATACCAACATGATATAGATAATATTGATTTAATTATACCGTATATGAATGATAAAAGTGGCGATCTTTTTGATTATATATCAGACAATTATTTAATTTTATTGAATGATTACACTTATATTAATAATAATTTTAGGAAATCAGAAAAGTTTAGAATTGAAGATATTCAGTCAAGAATTGAAAGGGGTGAACTTTTATATAAACACCAAAATATTTTCTATACCTTATCTTATATTGAAAATAAATTAAAAAATTATAAAATTATAAATATTTCAGGTTTATTAAAAAATATCGGAAATCTTCAACCTGATAAAATAATAGAATTTAAGGTAAGACAAAATCAGTCATATCATGGGCATTTTGATGATTTTATTCATGACTTAAAATTTTCATTATCAAATGGATATACAATAAAAATATTTACACCAAATATTGATGATGCTAATAGTTTAAAGATTAAATTATCTGAATTTGACTTGAATTCAGATATTATTGAAAATATAAAAATATCAAATAAAAAAATTAAAATAATTATTGGTTATTTAGAAAGTGGATTTGATTATTTTGAAGAAAAAGAAAAATTTATAGCGTATTCACAAATTTTCAGGAAAGTAAAAAAACAAAAATCAAAGACTGTAAAAAACAAGGATATTATAAACTATTCCGATTTAGTCCATGGAGATTTATTAGTTCATGATAATTATGGTATTGGTAAATTTGTTGGGATAAAAAATATAGAGATAAATAATATAAGAAGTGATTATATCGAATTGCATTTTAAGGATGATGCAAAATTATTTATTCCAACTACAGATATGAGTATGGTTTCTAAATTTGTTGGTAATGGTGATAAAAAGCCGGCACTTTCAAAATTGGGAGGAACAGATTGGAAAAAAGCTAAAAATAAAGCAAAAAAAGCTATTGAAGCAATTGCGGAAGATTTAGTAAAATTGTATGCGAAAAGAGCTGAAATTAAGGGCTTTGAATACTCTAAAGATACTCCATGGCAAAGAGAGTTTGAGGATTCCTTTCCATATCAAGAAACTGATGCACAATTAAGATCAATTTCAGAGATTAAAGAAGATATGGAATCTGATAAAGTAATGGATAGATTATTATGTGGTGATGTAGGGTATGGTAAAACAGAGGTTGCATTAAGAGCTGCATTTAAGGCTGTTATGGATGGTAAGCAAGTTGTAATGCTTGCACCGACAACAATTCTTGTAAATCAACATTTTCATACAATGAAGTCCAGATTTGAAGATTTTCCTGTAAATATAGATTATTTATCTAGATTTAAGACACCGGCACAAAAGAAAAAAGTGCTTGAAGATTTAAGAAAGGGAAATATCGATTTTATAGTTGGTACACATGCCATACTTTCTGATAATGTAGAGTTTAAAAATTTAGGATTATTGATTGTAGATGAGGAGCAAAGATTTGGTGTAAAGCATAAAGAAAAAATAAAAAAAATAAGTGAAAATATTGATGTTTTAACTTTGTCAGCTACACCTATTCCTAGAACACTTCAAATGTCTTTGTCCGGTATTAGAGATTTATCATTATTAGATGAATATCCGGCAAATAGATTACCTGTAAATACTTATGTAATTGAATATGATGAAGAGTATATCAGAGAAGCTATTTTAAGAGAAATGGCGAGAAATGGACAAGTGTATTTTGTATATAATGAAGTTAAAACTATACATAAAATGTATGAAAAGCTTAAAGAAATTGTACCTGAGGCTAGTATTGTGATTTCTCATGGACAAATGAGTACAAGAGAACTTGAAAATATTTTGGATGATTTTACAAATAATAAATATGATATTTTACTTACGACTACTATTATTGAAACCGGTATGGATATACATAATGTAAACACAATTATAATATATAATGCTGACAAGATGGGTTTGTCACAGTTATATCAATTGAAAGGTAGAGTTGGTAGATCTGATAGAAATTCATTTGCCTATTTTACTTATAAGCAAGGTAAAATAATGACTGAAATAGCAGAAAAAAGACTTAAAGCTATAAAGGATTTTTCTGAATTGGGTTGCGGTTATAAAGTTGCAATGAGAGATCTTGAACTTAGAGGAGCAGGCAATTTACTTGGAGAAAGTCAAAGTGGGCACATAGAATCCGTAGGTTATGACTTATATGTAAGAATGCTTAAGGAAACAATTGACGAAATAAAGGGTATTGAAGTTAAAAATATTGATAGACAAATAAAAATTGATTTAAATATTGATGTATATATTCCGTCTGAATACATAAAAGATGAAAATGAAAAAATTAATATATATAAGAAAATTTCATTTATTGAAACATCCCAAGATCACTATAATATAATTGATGAGTTAACTGATAGATTTGGGGATATTCCTCAGCCTGTTCAAAACATTGTTGACATATCGTATATTAGATCATTAATGTTATCTAATAATATTGATGAATTAATAGAGGTTGATTCTGAAGTAATGATGAGGTATACTGAGTTAGATGTTTTTGATTTTGAAAAATTAAAAATTTTGTCACAAGCATACAAAGGCACTATGAGATTTAGTTTAATAAATAGTCCAAGCATATATATACCTAAAGAAAAGGGATATATGATAAAATTAATAGAACTATTTGAATTAATAAATAATATAAATAAAGGAGAAAATTATGAAAAAAATTAAATTATTAAGTATAATTTTAGCAGCAACTGTGTTTATTGCGGGATGTCAAGCAAAAACGGGGAAAAATGGAAGTGAAAAATCTGATGTATCAAAAACTAAAGATGTAAAAAGCTCAGATTTAAGTAAAGTAAAAATAACAAATTTAAGAGAAAATAAAAATGTTTTTATGGATATAAATGGTCAAAAGGTTACTTTTGATAATTTTTATAAATATTATGATTTGTATTCAGGAATTTTGGCAATGCAAAGAAATTTAACTGGAGAATTATCAAATTTATTGGTAAGAGATAAAATTATTAAAGATGAATTAAAAGCGAAAAATATTACTGTTTCAGATGATGAAGTAAAAAAAGAAATAGATCTATATGTTAAAAATTTAGGTGGTGAAAAAGAATTTGGTAAATATTTGAGTGTTTTGGGTATTAAATTGGATACTTTTATAGAAAATATAAAAAATAGTTTATCAAATAAAAAGCATTTAGAAAATTTTAAGAAAGAAAATAAAGCGACAGATGATGAAATAAAAAAATATTATGAAGCAAATAAAAATTCTTTAGATAATGTAGATGCTAAACATATTTTAGTAGATGATGAAAAAAAAGCTAACGAAATTTCTAAAAAACTAAAAAAAGGTGAAGATTTTGAGAAATTATCAAATGAAAATTCAAAAGATAAAGCAGCTAATGCAAAAGGCGGACAGTTGGGAAAAGTTACTAAAGCAGCGTTCGAAGCTGATTTTGTAGAAGCAGCATTTAAGCTTAAAGATAATGAAGTATCTGCACCGGTAAAAACTAAATATGGTTATCATGTAATAGTAGTAAATAAAAATAATGTAGGTTTAGATAAAAACAAAGAAAAAATAAATGATATTTTAAGTGGTCAAAAGTATAATAAATATGTAGAACAAAAAGTGAAATCTACAAAAATAGATTTCTATGATTTTAATGGTAAAAAAATTGAAAATAAAAACTAAAAAATTACAAAAAAAGTAATAAAAGTATTGAAAACACTTGATATTGTAGTTTTATATGTTATAATTAAAGTACAGTTTTATATGACTGAAATATTAGGAGGAAAAAATGAATAAATCAGATTTAGTAGCAAAAATTGCTGAAAAAAGTGGATTAACAAAAGTTGATTCAACAAAAGCATTAGACGCATTTTTAGAAACAGTAACAGAATCATTAAAGAAACAAGAAAAAGTACAATTAGTTGGTTTTGGTACATTTGAAGTTAGAGAAAGAAAAGAAAGAGAAGGAAGAAATCCAAGAAATCCTGAAGAAAAAATTCATATTCCAGCTTCAAAAGCTCCAGTATTCAAAGCTGGTAAAACATTAAAAGAAGTTGTAAATAAATAATTTATTTATATATTAATTGACATTGGTTTATCCAATGTCTTTTTTTATATTTAATAAAGGGTATAATATAGATATAGGGGTGAAAAAATTTTAATTTTTAGGAGTTTATATGAAAAAAATAACTAAAATTTTAATAAAAAAAAATAAAATTGTTATATTAATTTTTTCTGTTATTACAATTGTAATGGCAATTATGGCTTTGGGAGTTAAAATAAATTTTTCACTATCAAAATATTTACCAAATAACTCAAATTCTGTTATATCAATGAATGAAATGACTAAAGAATATGTTGAGCCTATACCAAACCTAAGAGTTATGTTAAAAAATGTAACTGTAAAGGAAGTTTTAGAATATAAAAATAAGTTAATTAATTTACCGGAAGTAAAATTAGTTATTTGGTTGGATAAATTTGAAAATACATCTAAGCCAATTGAGTTAATGGATAAAAATTTATTGGATAAATACTATAAAGATGGTAATGCATTGTTACAAGTTTCAGTGAAATCAAACAACTCTAAAGAATCTCTTGATAAAATTAAATCGTTATTAAAATTCGACACATCATATGATGGAGAATTAGTTTCTGAGTCAGCAGCACAAAACTCAACAAAAGATGAAATTTCAAAGATTACACTTTTTGTGTTACCAGCATCACTTTTAATATTATTGTTAGCAGTTAAATCTTGGTTTGAGCCAATTATTATCATGATAGCAATTGGTGTAGCTATTATAATAAATATGGGAACAAATATATTTTTAAGAGAGGTTTCATTTATAACTCAAGCAGTTAGTGGAATACTGCAATTTGCTGTTTCTTTAGATTACGGTGTATTTTTATTACATGAATTTAAGCATCAAAAAACTTTAGTTAAAGATGCTGATATTGCTTTAGAAAATGCAGTAGTAAAATCTTCATCAGCTGTTATTTCATCTGCACTTACAACAATTTTTGGATTTATTGTTTTAGTATTTATGAAGTTTGGAATAGGTATAGATTTAGGTTTAGTTTTAGCTAAGGGTGTAATTTTTAGTCTAATTTCTGTAATATTCTTACTTCCAGCATTAATAAAACTATTTAGTAAATTAATTGACAAAACTCAACATAGAGATTTTTTACCAAATTTCAAAGGTTTATCAAAATTTGTACTAAATTTAAAATGGATTATTATTTTTATTATTTTAATTGTGCCAATAGCATTTGTAGGACAACAAAAAAATGATTTTACATATGGTATGGGTGAATATAGAGAAGATTCTATTGAGGGAAAAGATCAAAAAAGTATAGAAAAATATTTTGGAAAAGATGTACCTATAGTATTGTTAGTTCCTAATGGTGAAATTTCTAAAGAATTAAAAATGATTGATGAATTAAAAGAATTGAAATTAATAAAGAATGTACAATCATATACTGAATATGTTGGTAATGCTATTCCGTTAAAAATACCACCTGAAGTACAAATAAAATCTTTGATAAGCAAAAACTATTCAAGAATTATACTTAATACAACAAGTGAAAATGAAGGTGAAAAAGCATTTAATTTTATCGATAAGATTAAAAAAATTGCAAATAAATATTATTCAAATTATGAAATTCTAGGAAAGAGTGTTGTTTTGCAAGATATGAGTAAAATAATAAAAAAAGATAATTCTTTAGTAAATTTGCTCGCAATAGTTTCAGTTGCAATGGTAATATTAATAAATTTTAAATCTTTAATTTTGCCAATTATACTGGTGTTTACTATAGAAGCATCAATATGGATAAATTTATCAATTCCATATTTTACAAATACAAAGTTAAGTTTTATAGGTTATCTGGTTATTTCATCTATACAATTAGGAGCTACTGTTGATTATGCTATATTATATACAAATAACTATCTTGAAAATAGAAAAAAAATGAATAAGAAAGAATCATTAATTAAAGCTGGACAAAAGGTATACGGTTCAATAATTCCACCGGCATTAATACTTATTACCTCAGGATATGTATTATCATTGATATCATCAATTGGACTTGTAAGTGAACTTGGAAAAGTTTTAGGAAGAGGAGGAATATTTTCACTGACATTAGTAATATTTTTACTACCGATATTATTATATTTTTTTGATTTTATTATTGAAAAAACAACATTAAATGCTAATTTTAGGAAATGAGGAGGAGTAAAATGAATTTTAAAAAAATTATATCAGTAATTTTATCATTTGTTGTATTTTTTTCTGTACCATTAAATTTGTATGCAGCAAATAACACGAAAAAAGATGAAATAGTTTATATATCAGTTTCTCCTAATGGTGAAAAAAAGGGGGTATATGTTGTAAATGGATTTAGTTTAGAAAAAGACGGGATAATAACGGATTTTGGTAAATATGAAAACATTAAAAATCTTTCAACACTTGATGAAGTCAAAAATGTAGGGGATCAAATAACAGTTACTACAAAAAAGGGAAAATTTTTCTATCAAGGAGATAATCCTAATAAGGAAATACCGTGGAATGTGCAATTAAAATACTATTTAGATAACAAAGAATTATCAACAAAAGATATATTAGGAAAAAAGGGTTTAATAACTATAAAAGGTAGCATATTGAAAAATCTAAAAGCTGATAAATTTTATTCTAGTTACTATATTGGACAATTACAACTAAGTATTGATTCAAAACATACAATAGTAAAAGAGGCTAAAGATGCAACATTTGCATTTAATGGTGGAATACAGCTGTTAAATTATACAGTTTTGCCGGAAAAAGAATTAAATTTTGAAGTAAAACTTGAGAGTACTGATTTTCAAATGAATTCATTTACATTTTCAGCTGTACCTTTTAATATGAATTTTGATATGCCTGATATTAATCAATTTACTGATAATTTATATCAATTAGAAAGAGCTATATCTCAAATTGGAAATGGTTCAACTAGACTATTAAGTGGGGCAAATCAATTAAATAATAACAGTAAATTATTATTTAATTCTCTTTATGGAATATATAAAGGGATTGATAATACTAAAATTGGACAAAATCAATTAAAAGATGGAGTCTTTCAATTTAATGGAGGATTACAAAAATATTCACAGGGAATAGATGAATTAGTCACAAAAATAGGACAATTAGGTTTTGGTATGGACCAATTGAAATTTGGGCTAGGTGAAGTGTACAAAGGCACAAATCAATTAAATGAAGGCTTAAAGAAATATTCTGATGGTATTACTAAATATACTAATGGGGTTTCAAAGTTAGATTTAGGATTTGAAAAATATATTATGGGAATAGAAACTATGGGTTTAGAATCTAAAAAATTAATTGATGGAGGGAAAAAACTTGTAGATGGTTCTTCTCAAATTTTAGATGGGTTGTCATTTTTTGATAAATTACAGTTTTTAAATGAATTATCGGAAAATGATATGAAAAATTTAAAAAATATTATAAATGAAATACTTAATTTTTGGACGGATATTCAATCTAAAATTGAAAATTTATCATCTGAAGATTTGAAAAAATCATTAAACAAAATAAAAGATGATATTAATAATTTGATTATAGAATTTGATGCACAAAATATTTCTACTGATAAAGAACATTTAATTAAAAAGTTAGACATAAAAGATAAGGAAAATGAAGATGTAAAAAAACTTTTAGATGAAGCAATAAGACTGGGAAATATTATTAAAAAGCTTAAGGAAAAATTTAGTATAATAAGTAATTCAATAAATAATATTATAATCACTGACGATCAGATTTATAAATTAGTAATGCTTATAAAAGAATATAATTTTGAATTAAATAAAAAATTATTACCTTTGAAAAAAGCACTTATAGAATTTGATGAAGTAAAGTCATTAGAAAAACTTAAAAAATTAGCTGGTTTTAAGACACAATATCAAAAATTTCATAATGGTTTAGTTGAATATACTAATGGAACAAATGAATTAGTTAATGGAATAAACGACAAATTAATTCCTGGAGGTAAAGAAATTGGTGATGGAATTAATAAATTAAATTCAAATGGTTTAGAACTTTTAAGTGGAATAATAGGGTTAAAAGATGGATCTTCAAAATTAAATGATGTAATTAAAAGTATACTAGATAGATTAAATTTTGGAGAAGATTTATCACAAGTTAGTCAATTAAAGACTGGTATGGATTTATTAGTTGAAAATCATAATAAAATTTTACAAGGTGAGACAGATTTATCATTAGGATTAAATAGGCTTTCTTCAGGAGTGCTTCAATATTACAATGGTTTTGGACAGTACAATAACGGTTTTAGTCAATTTATAGATGGACTTAGCGAATTTGAAAATGGCACATCAAAATTAAAAAATATGACTGATGGTATGACTGAAAAAGCTAAAAAAGAGATTGATGAGAAATTAAAACTGTTTAGTAAAGAAGGTTTTAAGCTAAAAAGTTTTGTAAATGACAAAAATGAAAACTTAAGATTGGTACAATTTGTTTATGTATCTAATGCTATTGAAAAGACATTAAAAAATGAAGAAAAAATAATTGAAAAGACTCCTACATTTTTTGAAAAACTTTGGGATATAATTACATTTTGGAAGTAAAAATATGGGCTGCTACGAAATACGTAGCAGCCCATATTTTTAGTTTCCG